>DATBIU010000210.1:0-4558 GCA_036556765.1 Gemmatimonadaceae bacterium
TCCAGGCGGCCGATGCCAGCGCCGACGCGCTCGTTCAGGCGATCATGGCGCTCCTCGCGATGAGTGCAGACAGGCGGGCGGCGGTTGGCGCGGCCGGCCGCGACTGGGTGCGTCGAGAGCACGACCGCCCCGTTCTCGCCGCGCGGCTCGACGCCGCCGTGCGACCGCTCGCGACACCGGAGGCGGCGTGAAGAATCCGCTACGCGCCGCCGGAGCGCTGTGGCGAACGTTCGGCGCCAGCGGCGTGCGGCGTCGGGCAACGTTCGAGCTCCGAAAGCGATTCGCCCGGCTGGAGAGCGGGCCGCCCGCAACGCCCCAACGCGTGCTCGATCATGCGCCGCCGGATCGATGGCCGTTTCGCCCGAACGTGCGGCGCCTCGCGCACGCGGCGAGTCGCGGTGACGCCATCACGCGCGCAGATCGCGTGCTCGCGGGTGAGTACGAGGCCTATCGCTCGACGTGGCGCCCCCTTCCGGCGACGCCTGACGAGTGGAACGTCGATCCCGAGACGGGATACCGCTATGAGCTCGCCGCGCCGTGGTTTCGCATTCCGCACTCGGCGGGCGGCGCGGACATCAAGGATGCCTGGGAACCGGGGCGGTTCGCGTGGGCGTACGATCTCGCGCGCGGATGGATGCTGACGAGAAACGACCGGTACGCGCAGGCATTCTGGATCGCCCTCGAGCGGTTCCGCTCCGGGTGTCCACCATACCGCGGCGTGCAGTGGGCCTGCGGACAGGAGACCGCCATCCGCGCGCTGGCGCTGCTCTGGTGCGAGGAAGCGCTCGCGGATGCGCCGGCGACGACGCCCGCCCGCCAGGCAATGCTGCGCGAGATGCTGTACTGGTCCGGCTTCCGTATTGCCGACGCGCTCGACTACGCGGTGAGCCAGCGCAACAACCATGGCATCTCCGAATGCACCGGGCTCCTCGCGATCGGCGGCCGCTTTCGCGGCGTGGACGACGTGGCCGATGAATGGTGGCGCGACGGACGGCGCGCGCTCGAGCTCCAGATCCACGATCAATTCGGCCGGGACGGCTGGTACGGGCAGCACTCGTTCACCTATCTGCGCGTCGCGCTCGACCAGCTCGTTCACGCCGAGCGCACGCTGCGCCATACCGGTGATGGGCTGAGCGCGCCCGCCGCCGAGCGGGTGCGTGCCGCGGTGCGCTTGCTCGGCACGGTCATCGATGAGGATACCGGCGACGTTCCCAATCATGGCGCCAACGACGGGGCGTTCGTGCTCCCTCTCACAACCCGCGCGTTCCGCGATTTCCGCCCCTCGCTGACCGCCGCCGCCGCGACCTTTCACACTGCGCTCCCGTTGGCGGTGCGCCCCGATGTCGAAACGCTCGCCTGGCTCGACGCGGACCCTCCGCCATCGGCTGAGGGGGAGCGGCCCCGTGTGGTGGTCGGCGAGTCGGGGTGGGTGGACGCCCGTGTCGAGGGAGCGCGGATCTTCGCCCGCGCCGGCGCCTATCGATCGCGCCCCTCGCACATCGACACGATGCACGTCGACATCTGGATCGATGGCGCTCCCGTTGCCGTCGACGCCGGCACGTATCGGTACGTCGGTCCGTGGTCGCGCGCGCTGGCCGACGAGCGCGCCCACAACACGGTCGCCATTGACGGGTGGCCGATGGCCGAGCGTGGGCCTCGGTTCCTCTGGCTCCGCTGGCCTCGCGGCGCCATCGCGTCCTTTCGCGATGACGGCGACCTGGTCACGATCGAGATGCTCAACGAGTCGTGGCGCGATGCGGGCATCGAGCACCGGCGCACCTGTCGGCTCACGCACGACGGTGTGACCGTGCTCGACGAGGTCTCGCTCGCGCCCGGCGCCACGGCGCGGGTTGGCGTGCACTGGCTCCTCGACGGGGGCCGCGAGCATGCGATCGTTCTCGCGAGCGTTCCAGCCGATGTCGAGGTCCATCGCGGGGACGAGCAGTCGCCGCACGGGTGGATCGCTGATTCGTACGCGGTTCGCCGCCCCGCGACCTCGGTGCGACTCACCACCCGCGACGCCGCCACGCGGGTGCGCTTCGTGAGCGGCTTTGGCTCCGCTCGGGGTGACGCCTACCTGCAGTCGGTCCTCGCCCGGGGGATCGATGCGACACCAGGGCTCGCGAGCGCTGCTCGGGGAGGGAATCGTTGAGGAAGCTGACGCCGCTCGCCATCGTTGGCGCGGGAGGGTTCGGTCGCGAGGTCGCGTGGCTGACCGACGAGATCAACCAGGAGACGCCGACCTTCGATTTCGTGGGGTTCATCGATGATGACGCGTCGTCCACCCCGGAAGGCTATCCGGTGCTCGGAAGCACCGACCGCTGGATCAGTGACGGGCGCACGGACGTGCGTCTCGTGTGCGCGCTGGGCGATCCGGTCACGAGGTGGAAGGTCGCGACCCGTCTCTCCCAGGGTGGCTTCGGCTTTGCCACGCTGATTCACCCGACGGTGAAGCGGTCGCGGCACGTTCGTATCGCGCCAGGCGGGATGATCTGCGCGGACAACATTCTGACCACGAACATCGACATTGGCGCCCACGCCCTTCTCAACCTCGATTGCACGGTGGGGCACGACAGCCGGCTGGCGGACTACGTGAGCATGATGCCCGGCGTGCACATCTCGGGAGACGTGACGACCGACATCGGCGCCTATTTCGGGACCGGCGCGGTGGCGATCAACGGCGTGCGCATCGGCGCGTGGTCGGTGATCGGGGCCGGCGCCGTCGTGTCGTCGGACGTTCCACGCGGGATGATCGCCGTCGGCGTGCCGGCGAAGCCCATCAAGCCGAACCCGCGTGCCCCACAGGAGGATGCCGCGTGAGCACCGCACGGATCCACCTGTCGGTCCCGCATATGGGCGGCGAGGAGCGCACCTTCGTCGCCAAGGCGTTCGACTCCAACTGGCTGTCGACGGTGGGGCCGAACGTCGATGGCTTCGAGCGAGAGCTCGCCGAACGACTGGGCGGCGGGGTGAGCGCGCTCGCCGTGTCGAGCGGCACGGCGGCGCTGCACCTGGTGCTGCGGGCGCTCGGCGTTGGCCCTGGCGACAGCGTGGCGGTATCGACGCTGACGTTCGCCGGTTCGGTGTGGCCCATTCTGTATCTCGGCGCCGAGCCGGTGTTCATCGACAGCGAGACGACGTCCTGGAACGTCGATCCGGACCTGCTGCGCGAGTATTTCACCAATGCCACCCGTACGGGACGTCTCCCGAAGGCGTTGGTGGCGGTCCACCTCTATGGGCAGCATGCGGATCTCGACCCGATCCTCGAGGCTTGCCGCGAGTTTGGCGTCACGCTGGTCGAGGACGCGGCGGAGTCGCTCGGCGCGACGTACAAGGGGCGCCAGACGGGCACCATCGCGGACTACTCGATCCTCAGCTTCAATGGCAACAAGATCATCACCACCACCGGCGGCGGCGCGGTGATCGCCCGCGATCCCGCTCAGCTCGCCCGAATGAAGAAGTGGGCGAACCAGTCGCGCGAGCCCGCGGTGGAATACCTGCACGCCGAGTACGGCTTCAACTACCGGATGAGCAACGTGCTCGCCGGGATCGGGCGCGGCCAGCTGCGCGTGCTCGACGACCGCGTAGCACGGCGTCGCGCGATCTTCGATCGCTATCGTGAGGCGCTGGCCGACATCCCCGGGATCGTGCCTCAGCCGGAGGCGCCGTGGGGCCTTCACACACGCTGGCTCAGCGTGTTCTCGATCGATTCGAGCGAAATCCCGGTGACGCCGGCGGACATCGTTCGCGAGCTCGACCGGGAGAACATCGAGGCGCGGCCGGTGTGGCGGCCGATGCACATGCAGCCAATGTTCGCCGGCGCGTACTGTGTGGGCGGCCGGTATGCGGAGCGCCTCTTCCAGACCGGGATCTGCCTGCCCTCATCGTCGAGCTTGTCCGAGGACGATCAGCAACGCGTGATCGAGGGTGTGCGCGGCGCGGTCAGCGCGGCGTCGGCTGGTCGTAGCCCGTAAACTCCGGCATCGTGGCTGCCCCCTGGGCCGTAATGCCCTCGCGGCGCACCACCGACCACAGCGTACGTCCGAGAATTCGCGCATCGAGACCGGGCGAGCAGCGCTCGACGTACGCGACGTCGAGGTCGAGCTTCTCCGCCCACGTGATCGCGTTGCGTCCGGAGACCTGCGCGAGGCCCGTAATCCCGGGCCGCACCTCGTGACGCCGCCGATGACGTTCGCTGTAGCGCGGCAGATACCGGGTGAGCAGCGGTCGCGGGCCGACGAGGCTCATGTCGCCGCGCAGCACGTTCCACAGCTCCGGGAGCTCGTCGAGCGACGACGAGCGCAGTGCACGCCCGAACCTCGTCAGGCGCTCGGCGTCCGGAAGGAGCGCGCCCGATGCATCGCGGGCGTTGGTCATGGTGCGGAACTTGACCAGGCGGAAGGGGCGAGCATCGCGCCCCGGTCGCTCCTGCGCGAAGAAGACAGGCGAGCCGAGCTTCACGCGTACGAGCAGCGCGATGACGCCCAGGAGCGGCACCCACAAGGGTGTCGCCAGCAGCACCAGCAGGATGTCGGCGAGGCGCTTGCCTTTGTACTCG
>DATBIU010000211.1:0-9431 GCA_036556765.1 Gemmatimonadaceae bacterium
GGTCTCGATGGCTACGCGAGCATTCACGGCGCACAGGGTTCCCGCCGGCGACCCCGCGTGCGGTCCCGCGGCCACACGGGCGGCGAGCTGAAAGCCGCCAGCGCGAGCGGTCGTGTCGGTGAGCGCGACGCTGAGGGCGTACGCCGCACCGGGCACGTACCGCTCCGGCATGCCATCTAACGACAGCGCCTCACCGGTTCGCGGCGCACTCTCGAAGTGACACTCCACGCACGTCGGCTCGCCAAACCCGCCGGTGTGCGCCACCGGAGGACCCGCGTCGTGCAGCGAGCGCGCCCCCGTCACCAGCGTGGCGGCGAGCCCCAGCGTCGCCGCCACGCCAGCCTGCTGCCTCACGAGCCGAGCTGCGCCCGCCCGATCGTGCCCGCGTCGGTGCCGAACCAGATCGAGTTCGTGGGCGCGTGATAGATCATGTGGCGCACCGTGTTCCGCGTCGCCCCGTTGCTCGGAATGGGCGTCGTGCTCACGACCTTCTTCGTCTTCGTGTCGAAGCCGACGAGCTGGTTCGGGGCGACGCCCGTCTCCACGTACCAGATGCGATCGCGCTCATCGACGACCATGGCGTACGGACGCGACCGCGCGGCCGATGGGGCAGCCCATTCCTCGACCTTGCCGCTGGCCGGATCGAGGCGGCCGAGGAAGCCGCGCGCGTAGTCGACGTACCAGAGGGCGCCGTCCGACGTGCGCTCGATGCGACGCCCGCGCGCGCCGGCCTCGGGCAGGTCGTATTCGCGCAGGGTCATCGTCGCCGGATCGATCGTGCCGATCTTGTTCGTCCCGAACTCGTTGAACCAGGGCCGTCCCTGCGGGTCGACGATGATGCCGTAGGGGCGCGTCCCGGAGCCGGGGATCTTCACCAGCTTCACCGATCCGTCGGCAACGGCGAGCTTGCCGACGTACCCGCCTCCCTGGACGGTGAACCAGATGTCGCCCTTGGAGTCGAACACCAGGGTGTGCGGATCACGGGCGCCCGCATCGGGCATGGCGATCTTTCGGATTGCCTTCGTCGCCGGGTCGAGCCGCCCAATGTGTGCGGCGCGATTCCCGGCGTACCAGACGATGCCGCTCTTGTCGACGATGAGGTTGTGCGGGCCGGCGCCCTTCTCGAGGTCGTACTTCGAGAACTGGCCGGTTTTGGGATCGAGCATTGCGACGTAGTCAGCCGTCTGGCCGACGAACCACACGCGCCCCTGCGCGTCGACGTACGGATCGCGCGGTCTGGAGTCGGCCCACGGGACGTCCCACTCGCGAATCTCGACCGTGTGCTGTGCGAGCGCGTCGGCCTGGGACGTCATCGAGAATAGCGCTGGCAGAGCAAGAAGAACCGCGATGGTACGCATGGAGGGCCTCCGACGAAGGGCAGGATGTCCGAACATCATTCTACGCACGGGGGGCTCCGTTCGCTGAATGGCCCGGAAGTCCCACCAGTTTCTTACAATACGTCCATGGGGGCCCGGTGCGGCACCTCGGTCCTCCGCGTAAGATTGCGAAAGGTTCTCCTGGGAGATCAGCACGATGCTCGCTGTCGGACGCACGCTGTCGCTCGTCGCCGGCGCGGTGACGACGCTCGCGGTCTCGCTGAGCGCGCAGACCATGTCGTTCGAGGAGTACGATCCGCCCTCGTCGCTGGTCGTGCCTGCCCACCGGGTCACGCGCGCCAGGTATCCGTTCATCGACGTCCACAGCCATCAATCGCTCGGCGCGGACTACGGGCGGCTGGCGCGCGAGATGGACGCGATGAACATGCGCACGATGGTGAACCTCAGCGGCCGCTCGGGCGAGGCGCTCGCCACCGGCGTTCGTAATGCGCAGAGCACGGCGCCGGGACGATTCGTGTTCTTCGCCAACCTCCAGTTCGCCGGTATCGACGATCCGCAGTGGGGCGCGAACGCCGCCGCGCAGCTCGAGCGCGATGTCAAAGCGGGCGCTCGGGGACTCAAGATCTTCAAGAACCTCGGCCTCGACCTGAAGGACGGGTCGGGCAAGCGCGTGCCGGTCGACGATCCGCGCCTCGATCCCGTGTGGCGCAAGGCGGGCGAGCTGCGCATCCCCGTGCTCATCCACACCGCCGAGCCGCGCCAGTTCTTCGACCCGCACGACAAGAACAACGAGCGCTGGCTGGAGCTGAAGGAGTTTCCGCAGCGCGCGCGCCCGCCTGGTGAGTACCCGCCATGGGCGACGATCATCGGCGAGCAGCACCGCGTGTTCCGCAAGCATCCGAGGACGACGTTCATCAACGCCCACCTGGGATGGCTGGGCGGCGATCTCGCACATCTCGGCGCGTTGATGGATTCGCTGCCCAACATGTACACCGAGATGGGCGCGGTGCTGGCGGAGCTGGGACGTCAGCCGCGGTTCGCGCGCCAGTTCCTCACCAAGTACCAGGACCGCGTGCTCTTCGGCAAGGACGCCTACCAGCCGGTCGAGTATCACACCTACTTCCGCGTGCTCGAGACGGCCGACGAGTACTTCGACTATTACCGGCGGCGGCACGCGTTCTGGAAGATGTACGGCCTCGACCTGCCTGACGAGGTCCTGAAGAAGATCTACTACAAGAACGCCCTGCGGATCATCCCGGGGCTCGACGCCTCGGCGTTCCCGCCGTAGCGAGCGGCCGATTCATGGACGCATTCGTCGAGACGCTCTTCAAGTACCGGCCGGTCGTCTTCGAGCGCGGGGACGTCGTGCTCGCGGCGCCGCGACCAATGCTGATCGCCATCGCGGTGGTCGCGATCGCGGTCGCGCTCGCCTGGGCGTATCGCCGAGCACGCGGAAAGAGCACGCCGCGCGACCGCGTGCTGCTGACCGCCGTTCGCGTCGCGATCGTCGTCCTCGCCGGAATCGCTCTGCTCCGACCGACGCTGCTCGTGTCGACCGCTGTTCCGCAAAAGAACGCGGTGGCGGTCCTCATCGATGACTCGCGCAGCATGCGCATCACCGATGCCGACGGCCGCGCGCGGGCGGAGGTCGCGCAGCGGCTCTTCGGGACCCGCGACAGCGTGCTCGCGCGCGCTCTGGCCGAGCGGTTTCAGCTGCGCTACTACCGCTTTTCGTCAGGCGCCGACCCGGTGCCTGATGGCCGCGCGATGACCTTCGCCGGCGGGCGCACGCACCTCGGCGCCGCATTGGATCGAGCGCGCCAGGATCTCTCGACCGTTCCCCTCGCTGGGCTCGTCGTGGTCACCGATGGCGCGGACAACTCGGCTAGCGCGCTCGCCGAGCCGCTGTTGGCGCTCAAGGCGCGTGGGCTTCCCGTGTATACGGTCGGGGTCGGAGCCCCGCGATTCGAGCGGGACATCGAGATCACGAGGGTCGAGGTGCCGCATGGCGCGCTCAAGGGCACCGCGCTCGTCGCGAACGTCGTGGTGGCCCAGCGCGGGTTCGCGGGGCGCACCGTCAAGCTGCTGGCGGAAGACGCGGGGCGCATCGTCGCGTCGCAGGACGTCAAACTGCACGGCGACGGCGAGGAGTCGCCGGTGCGGATCCGCGTCGTCACATCCGAGACCGGTCCGCGGCAGCTCCGGTTCCGCGTCGCCCAGCAGGAGGGCGAGCTGATCGCCGAGAACAACGCGCGAGAGGCGTTGGTGACGGTGACCGACCGGGCCGAGAAGGTGCTGTATGTGGAGGGAGAGCCGCGGTTCGAGGTGAAGTTCATGCGTCGTGCGGTTCGCGATGACCAGAACCTTCGGCTGGTCGCGCTCCAACGCACGGCCGACAACAAGTTTCTGCGCCTCGGAGTCGAGGACAGCCTCGAGCTGGTCGCGGGCTTCCCCAAGACCCGCGAGGAGCTATTCACCTATCGCGCCGTGATCCTCGGCAGCGTGGAGGCGGGCTTCTTCACGCTCGAGCAAATGCGCATGCTCGCCGATTTCGTGGGCGAGCGTGGAGGCGGACTGTTGCTGCTGGGCGGACGGCGCGCGTTCGCGGAAGGAGGATATGCGGACACGCCGCTGGCCGACGTGATGCCGGTCGAGGTGACGCGGTTGGACGAGAATGGGGACGAGTATTTCGCCGAGCTGCAGATCTCTCCGACGCCCGCCGGCGCCATGCACCCCGCGACCCAGCTCGGCGCCAGCGAGCAGGCATCGCTCGACAAGTGGAAGACGATGCCGGCGCTGTCGACCGTGAACCGCATCGGCCGCGCGAAGCCCGGGGCGACAGCGCTGCTCGTTGGGCAGGCCATTTCCGGCGGGGGAGGCGAGCGACAAGTCGTGCTGGCGCATCAGCGCTACGGGCGCGGCAAGGCGATCGCCTTCCCGGTACAGGACTCGTGGCTGTGGCAGATGCACGCGTCGGTCGCGGTCGATGACCTCACTCATGAGACGTTCTGGCGCCAGATGCTGCGCTGGCTGGTGAGCGATGTCCCCGAGCGCGTGACGCTCACGGCGCCCGACCACGTCGCCCCCGGTGAGGTCGTCTCGCTCCGCGCGCAGGTCGACAACGAGAGCTTCCTCGCCGTCAACGGCGCGGCGGTGACCGCCAGCGTGCTCGGACCGAACGGCGAGCCGGTCGACGTTCCCTTCGAATGGATGGTGGACAAGGACGGCGAGTATCGTGGGACGTTCACGGCGACCGAGCCGGGGCTGTATCGGGTGCGCATGAGCGCGCGCGTTGGGGACAGCGTCATCACCGGCGGCGACGACTACGTCGTGGCTCACGACATCCAGCAGGAGATGTTCGGCGCCGCCCAGCGTCCGGCGCTGCTCGAGCGGGTGGCGCGCGAGACGGGCGGGCGGTACTACACGCCCGAGACCGCCGAGGCGCTCGCGCGCGACATGATGTACACGAGCAGCGGCACGACGATCACCGAGCAGCTCGACCTCTGGGACACGCCGGCGATGTTCGTCGCGCTGCTTGGTCTCATCGCCGCGGAATGGCTGCTGCGTCGGAAGCGGGGGCTCGCTTGAAGAGATTGCGCGGGCGCCCTCTGGGCTGGGCGGGTTGCGGATTGCTGATGAGTGCGGCGGGCCTCGGCGCGCAGACACGGGTCATCATCGTGACTGGAGCGAGTGGCGAGGCGAAGTATGCGACATCGTTCCACGCGACGGCCTCGGGGCTCGTCGACGCACTGGTCACCCGACATGGCCTTACCCCTGACGACGTGACCTATCTCGCCGAGGATCCGACGAAGGATCCGAAGCGCATCGACGGGAAGTCCAGCAAACAGGAGCTGGGCAAGGCGATCGCGAGCGTGGCTGGGCGCGCGCGCGCCGGAGACCGCCTGCTGCTCTTGCTCATCGGGCATGGCAGTCACGCGGGAAGTGACTCGCGATTCAATCTCCCAGGCCCCGACTTGACCGCCGCCGAGCTGGGCGTCATGCTCGATCCGCTCGATGCGATGCAGGTGGCCGTCGTCAACGCCGCCAGCGCGAGCGGCGACTTCGTTGCCGCCCTCTCGGCGAAAAATCGAATCGTCGTCACCGCCACGAAGTCGTCGTACGAGCGGAACGAGACCCTCTTTCCGCGCTACTTCGTCGCCGCGTTGACGACGCCGGGCGCCGACACCGACAAGGACGAGCGGGTCTCGCTGCTCGAGGCGTTCGTCTACGCCAAGCGCGAGGTCGCGCGCGCGTACGAGACGGATACGCGGCTTCCAACCGAGCACGCGATGCTCGACGATGATGGCGATCGTCGTGGGTCGGCGGAGCCCGATCCTCGGGCGGGCGATGGCTCGCTGGCGCGACGCTTCATCATCGGTGGAGCGACGACGGCAACCGCGGTCACGGCCACGACCGCCGGCGGGAGCGAGCTCGTTGCGAAAAAGACGCAGCTCGAGGCGCAAGTCGATTCGCTCCGGCGTCGCAAGGAGACAATGGCCGCCGACGCGTACGAGCGCGAGCTCGAGCGCCTCCTCGTCGAGCTGGCGCAGGTGAGCCAGGCCCTTCGTGAAGGCAAGTCGCCATGATGGGCGCCCGGTGGAGCGGTCTTCTTTTCATCGCGCTCGTCGCGTGCGCGGCGGCGGCACCGCAGGACGATGCGTCACGTCTCGCCCAAGCCCGCTCACAGCTGCGTCGCGGCGCCTACGACAGCGCAACGACGACCTTTGGGGAGCTCGCGTCGTCTCGCGACAGTACGGTGGCCAGGAGCGCTCGCCATCACCACGTACGCGCGTTGGCCGAGCGTGGTCGATACGATGACGCCGAAGCAGCCGGTCGGCGCTACGGAGCCGCGGCCCTCGTCCCGCTTGGCGATGTTCTCCGCACACGCGGCCGCCTCGCCGAGGCCGAGAGCGCGTACGCACGCGCCGTCTCGGCGCGCACGTCGGACAGCCTGACGGCTCACCTGCGCCTCGGCGAGCTTCGCCTCGACCGAGGGGATCGACCGGGCGCGACGCGCATCTTCGATCGCTTCATTGACGTCTACAACAATCGGCAGGGACGGCTCACGTCCGCCGAGCTGCTCGCCGTCGCTCGGGCTGCGCGCTATCTGGGCACCAACGATCCGCAGCTCTTCAAGGATGCGCTGCGCGCGTACGACGCGGCGATCGCGGCCGATTCCGCGAACGTCGAAGCCCGGGTGGAGCTCGGCGAGATGTTTCTCGAGAAATACAATGGGCCCGACGCTCGGCAGATGCTCGCTGGCGTCCTCCGTGAGAATCCCTCGCACCCGCGTGCGCTGCTCGGCATGGCGCGCGCGCTGGCGTTCGATGGGACGCCCGGCGCCGATTCACTCGTCAAGCACAGCCTGACCGTCAACGCCAACCTCGTCGACGCGCGCGTCATGCTCGCGCGGCTGCGCCTCGACAGCGAGGACTACGAGGACGCGGAGCGCGAGGCCACACGGGCGCTCGACGTCGATCCCGGAAGCCCCATCGCGCACGCGCTGATCGCCGCCAGCCGTTACATGCGCGAGGATCGCAAGGGATTCGACGACGCCAGCCGCCGCGCGCTCGAACGCGACCCTCGGTCGGTGATTCTCCACACGACCCTCGCCGATGTGGCGAGCCGCAACCGCCGCTACCTGGCCGCGGTCGACTTTTCGCGTCGCGCGGTGATGCTCGACTCCGCCTCGTCGCTTGCCCGAGGATCGCTGGGGATGAATGCCCTGCGAGTCGGGCAGTTCGACAGCGCGCGGGTGCACCTGGAGCGCGCCTTCGCGCGCGACCCCTATCACGTGTGGATCAAGAACACGCTCGATCTGCTCGACACGTTCGGCGAGTACCGCGAGACGCGCACCGATCGCTTCCATCTCATCGTGCACGGGCGCGAGGCGGCGCTCCTCTCGCCCTATCTGCTGGAGTTGCTCGACGAAGGTTTCGACAAGCTCGCCGCGCGATACGGCTACCAGCCCCCGACGCCCATTCGCCTCGAGGTCTATCGGAGCCACGGCGATTTCTCGGTGCGCACCGTCGGCCTGCCGGGACTCGGGGCCCTGGGCGTCAGCTTCGGCAGCGTGCTCGCGATGCATTCGCCGTCAGCGAGACAGATCGGCGAGTACAACTGGGGATCGACCGTCTGGCACGAGCTGGCCCACGCGTTCACGCTCGGCATGAGCGATCACCGGATTCCGCGTTGGCTCTCGGAGGGGATCTCGGTGCTCGAGGAGCGACGCGCGCGCCCCGGCTGGGGCGCCGATACACCGTTGGGATTTCTCGTCGCGTACGCGCGCGGCCGAATGCCCCCGGTGAGTCGCATGAACGACGCATTCACCCGACCGGCCTTCCCGGAGCAGACCGCACTCGCCTACTACCAGGCGTCGCTGGTGGTCGAGATGATCGAGCAGCATTACGGGCCGCGCGCGGTGAACGACATACTCGAGGCGTATCGGGCCGACGGTACGGGACCCGTCATTCAGCGCACGCTCAAGGCCTCCGCTCAACAGCTCGACAAGCAGCTCGACGCCTACGTGCGGGAGCGATTCGCGCGGCAGATCGCTGCCCTGGGGGCCGCCACCGGTGATGCGGCCGATGCACGCCCGCGCGGGCAGTTCGTGACGCTCATTGCCGAAGGTCGCGCACTGATGGAGCGCGGCCAGCACGCGGAGGCGATTCCGCTCTTCGAGCGCGCGAAGGCACTCTTCCCCGAATACGCGGAAGACGAAAGCCCGTACCGGCACCTGGCGGCGGCCTACAAGGCGACGGGTGACCTTCGCCGCGCGGCCGCCGAGCTTCAGGCGCATACGCTGCTCAACGAGTCCGACTACGTGTCCAACCTCGCTCTCGCCGACATGCTCGAGCAGCTCGGCGACCGCGCCGGCGCCGCGGCCGCGCTGGAGCGCACCATCTGGATCTCGCCGTACGATCCCGCCATCCACGTGCGGCTCGCCGAGCATCTCGCCGCGATCGGCGATCGAAGAAGGGCCGTGCGCGAGCGGCGAGCGGTCGTCGCGCTCGATCCGGTCGATCGCGCCGAGGCGCGATATCAGCTGGCGCGGGCGCTGGCGGACGCGGGAGATAGAACGGCGGCGCGCCGCGAGGTACTCATGGCCCTCGAGGAAGCGCCCAGCTTCGAGCGGGCACAGTCGCTTCTGCTCGAGCTTCGGCGGGATGGAGGCCCACGCCCATGAGGATGCTGGCGACTCTTGCCCTGCTGCTCGTGCTGTTGGCCGACTCGACGATCGCGGCGCAGGAGATGCGCGGGCGCGGGCGCCGCGATCGCGATCAGGCGCCGTTCACGGGCAACACGCCGTACGACGGTCGCTTCACCTTCGCGCGGATCAAGTTCGAGCCGCTCGGCGGCGAGGGTGGCTGGCGACGCGATCTCAAGTGGGATCACGACTTTCCGCGCGCCGAGCGGAACTTGATGAAGATCCTGAAGGAGCTCAGCTCGATCGAGCCGTTCATGGACGGCGGCAACGTCTTCTCAGCCGATGACCCGGAGCTGCACCGGTTCCCGATCGCGTACGTGTCCGAGCCGGGGTTCTGGACCTTGTCGGAGGCGGAGGCGACTGGACTCCGCGCATACTTGCAGAAGGGTGGCTTCCTGATCTTCGACGATTTCTTCGGGGAGCACTGGTTCAACTTCGAGTCCCAGATGTTGAAGGTGCTCCCGCAGGCGCGGATCGTTCGCCTCGACACATCGCATCCGATCTTCGACTCGTTCTTTCACATCACCTCGCTCGACTATCGGCATCCGTACTTCGGCCACCCATCGGAGTTCTACGGGATCTTCGAGGACAACGATCCGTCGAAGCGGCTGATGGTGATCGTGAACTACAACAACGACATTGGTGACTACTGGGAGTGGTCGGACGCGGGGTTCGTCCCGATCGAGCTGTCGAACGAAGCGTACAAGCTCGGGGTGAATTACTTGATGTACGCGCTGACGCATTGACGGAACGAGGAACGAGGAGTGAGGAAGTCTCGCTTGGCGCTTCTACTCGTGCTGGGGCTTCTCGCCATTCCCTCCGCGCACGCGCAGCGGGGGCGGTGGCGCGGGGGCGGGTTCGGCGTCGCGCTCGAGCCGAACGTGCCG
>DATBIU010000212.1:0-43737 GCA_036556765.1 Gemmatimonadaceae bacterium
CCGTTGATCGCGCACTCGACCTTGTCGCCGCTCACCGTGACCGCGATCTCCTGCGTCACCGGCTCGCCCGGCCCCGCTGCCTTGTTCACGGCGGCATGCACTTCACCGCGACGGCCGTTCATCTGGAACGGCTCCGGGCCAAAACCGCGGACGATGAAGTTCCCGTTGCCGTAGGCGGCGCAGTAGAGATAGCTCTGCGTGTCGGTTCCCAGGTCGTTGCCGGCGACGACGATCCCGTAGGGGTGCGGGTGGTTGTTCAGCGCCATGTACCTGGCTTCGTGGAACGTCGCCTTCACGGTGTAGCTCCCCGTCGCCTTGTTGGCGGGATGCCAATACGTGACGGCCGGGCCGGTGGTCACGTGAAGCACATCGCCTTCCTTGGCGAGCTTCGCGTTCTCGAGCGTCTGCCCGCTCGCCGCCTCGCGTGCATCGATCTTCCCCATCCATCCCGCGACCGTGATGCCGCCCTTCGCGACGGCGCGAGATGTATCCTGAGCGCGGGCGATGCCGGGCCCGGCGATGACAGCGACCGCCAGCAAAAGAGGCGTGTAGACGCGACGCATGATCGTTCTCCCACGAAAGAAGTGTTGGAGCGAGATCCTGCCCCGAATGAACGGACGTGCTTGACGCGGCGCAACCCGCCCGCCCGGCTTGGGCACGGCGGCTTGACAGCCGCGCGGGGGCATTGTATATAACCCCATGGTTAGATAACCACAGGGTTACATTCGTCCATGCCTACTGACCGCCTCAGCACCACCTTTGCCGCCCTCGCCGACCCGACGCGTCGGGCGATCCTCGCCCGACTCGCCTCGGGCGCCGCGACCGTGAAGGAGCTCTCGGCCCCTTTCGACATGAGCGGCCCCGCGATCTCCAAGCACCTCCGCGTGCTCGAGCGTGCCGGTCTCGTCGCTCGCGGACGCGAAGCGCAGTGGCGACCTCGGCGGCTGGAGGCTGCGCCGCTGAAAGAGGTCGCCGACTGGGCGGAGAAGTACCGTCGATTCTGGGACGCGAGCTATGCGCGGCTGGATAACTACCTGCAACACATGAAAGCGCGGGAGGAAGGGCAATGATCACAGCCCCCGCGAGCATTCGACCACCCGGAACGAGAGGAGCCACATCATGGCCATGACAGACGAGGTGGGTGTCACGACGTTCACGACCCCGACGGATCGCGAGGTCGTCATCGTCCGGGTGGTCGACGCGCCGCGCAAGCGCGTGTGGGAAGCGTGGACCAAACCGGAGCACGTACGGAGCTGGATGCTCGGTCCCGAGGGATGGACGATGCCGGTGTGCGAGATCGATCTCCGGCCTGGCGGGAAGTGGCACTTCGTGTGGCGCAAGGCCGACGGGGCCGAGATGCCGATGACCGGCGTCTACAGGGAAGTCGTTCCTCCCGAACGGATCGTCCACACGGAGCGGTGGGGCCCGGAGTGGCCGGAGACGGTCAACACGCTCTCCCTCGCCGAACGCGGTGGAAGAACGACGATCACGCTGTCGGTGCTCTACCCGTCCAAGGAGGCGCGTGATGCGGCGCTCGGGACGGGAATGAAGGAGGGAATGGACGTCAGCTACGAGCGCCTCGCCGAGTACCTCCGCACCATGGGGTGAGCGCGCGCTCGGAAGGGAAAGAGCCCTGCACCTCGGTCGTGGTGCAGGGCTCCTGCTTTACCGGGTGGCCGTCTCCCGCCACGGGTCACGACGGCGTCGAGAGGGAAGCGGAGGGTCGAGGACCACTCCAACCTCCGTGTACGCCTCGATGAGTGGAGCGGGCCTGGGCTCGCCCACGGTGTGGTGGACCAGCCAGCCCATGCCCACCGACACGCCGTTCGTCAGGTAGTAGAGCATTTGCAGCGGGATGGTCGCCAGCGCAAACCACAACCCGCGCACCCGCGCGAAGCAGGCGTAAACGCCAGCGCTGCCGGCGATCACCACGAGCAGCAGGACGGCGGCCGCGATGAGCCATCGCCAGTCGCGGGCTGGCAGCGCGACCGTCGCACACGCTACGGCGCCCCACACGAGCACGGTCTTCACCTTCTCGGCGCGTTTCAAGTTCAGCGTCGCGGTGCGCATCACCGAACCGCGCTGCACGAGCAGTCTCGTCCAGGGCACTCCGCGATCGAGGAGATCCGTGCGGATCACGGCGCCGAGGGTCCATCGTTTTCGGTGGGTCGCCTGGATCTCCGGGCGAAGCACGATGCGGTGGCCGAGCGAGCGAATCCGCGCCCCGAGCTCGATGTCCTCGATCTGCGGTCGTGAGTAATGCCATTCGTCGAACATGTCGGCCTCGACGAACACGCTGTGTCGCACGGCGCCGCACCCGGCCCAGAAGGTGTCGGCATCGCCTCCGCTCCGCTGATGGACGTGGTGGTGATGGAGGTTGCGGTACTGCGAGACGAGCCCGGGCGCCGTCGGGTTGGCGTCGTACGAGCCAAACGCGGCCCCGACGCCATGGTCATCGCGGAACAAGTCGGCGAACCGGCGAAGGGTGTCGGTGTGGACGCAGACATCCGCGTCGATGAAGACGAGAATCTCGCCGCGCGCAGCGGCCGCGGCGCGGTTTCTCGCGTACGCGGGGCCAAAGGGACGTGGGCCGGGAAGCTCGATGACGCGATCCGCATAACGACGCGCCACCTCGGCGGTGGCATCGCCGCTCGCATCGTCGACGACGATGAGCTCCCAGTGCTGTCGTGGCAGGTCGCTTCGCAGCAGCGCGCCCAGCGACCAGGGGAGCGTCTCCGCCTCGTTCCGTGCCGGGACGATCACCGACAGCGCGAGGGGATGTGGGCTCACGTCACCTCGGCCTGCGGCGTAAGCCAGCGACGTCCCAACGATCGCGCGCGGGCGCCTCTCGGCGCCGGGCGAGCGACCGGCTCCTTCACTCGCTGATGCTCGTGGTACTCGTAGTCGGTATTCACTTCCCACAGGTCATGCGCCGCGCCGCGCATGTTATCGAGCGCGAGCATCGCGGTGAGCATCGAGTGGTCCTGGTTGTTGTACTTGTGCATCCCGTTACGGCCGATCGTGTGCAGGTTGGGTATCGCATCCAGCCACCGGCGCACCACGTCGAGGTGCGAGCGGTAGGTGGAGTCGTAGACCGGATACGCCTTGGGCGTACGCACGACGGTCCCGTCGACGACGAGCGATGGGTCGGCCAGGCCGAGCTGCGCGAGCTCGTGCCGCGCGAGCGCGATCAGCTCATCATCGCGCTGCGTCCACAGCTCGTCACCCTCGAAGCAGAAGTACTCGAGCTCCACGCAGCTGGTCTCGGGATCGGGGACCATGGCGCGGCTCCAGTTGTTCACGTTCTGAATGCGACCGACGCGGACGCCCGGCGTGTGAATGTAGATCCAGTTGTCCGGAAAGAGATGGCGTTGCCTCACGATGAGCGCGACGACGAGAAGGTCGCGGTAGCTCAGCCCGTCGCCGGCGCGGCGGACCGCCCGCGGCGCCTCGGGCCGACACGCATGCACCAGGTCCCCGACTGGCATCGTGCTGATGAAGTGGTCGGCGGGGATGCGGATCTCGCCGTGCCCGTTGCGTGCTCGAACCGCCACGACGCGCCCGTCACAGCACTCGAGCTTGATGACACGATGACCGGTGCGAACCTCGCCGCCCATCTCGACGATGCGATCGCGCGCCCGCTCCCACATCTGTCCGGGGCCGAGCCGCGGATAGTCGAACTCGTGGATGAGGGTCTTGATGGTGTCGGCGCGTCGCTGAAGCGTCGTCGCCGACCAGATCGCCTTCCACAGCGACAGGCCCTGAATGCGCTGGGCCGCCCACTCGGCGCGAATCTCCGAGCACGGGATTCCCCAGACCTTCTCCGTGTAGGTCTTGAAGAAGATCTCGTACAGCCGGCGTCCGAACCGATTGGATACCCACTGCTCGAGCGTCTCTTCGACCTTGCTCGGCCAGAGGTGGGCGCGCGCGTAGCTCGCGAGGACGAGGATCGTGTTGAGCAGGCCCAGGCCGCGCAGCGCGTTCGTGGCTTTGAGCGGGTAGTCGAAATAGCGGCCCTTGTAGTGAATGCGCGAGAGCCGCGGCACCTTGATGAACTCGTCGCCGAGCAGCTCGCGCCAGAGCGCTTCGATGGGCGCGATCTTGGTGAAGAAGCGATGGCCGCCGATGTCGAACCGGTATCCGCGGTACTCGACCGTGCGCGCGATCCCGCCGACGACATCGTCCGCTTCGAGAACGGTCACGCGCACGCCGTCCTTGGCGAGGAGATAGGCGGCGGTCAGGCCGGCGGGCCCCGCCCCGGCGATCACGACGTGATCGTCGGCGCGGAGCTGATCGACTGTACGGCAAGGCGAGCGTTCGGCGTCGAGGTCGCTCGTCTCGGCCGGCTCGGGGAGCGGCCGTGTTCCCAGGGTCACGCAAACTCCCGTGCGGGTGGGGGTGCGTCGGGTCGCGCGTGCGGCGCTGCGGGGAGAGCATTTTCCCGGCCCGCGAAAGGAGGGTCAGGAGCGGCGAGCGTCGCCGCTCAGCGTTCAGCTTAAGAGGTTCGCGGAGCGAGACTTAGTTGACGCGTTAGCCCGCCTTGCCTCGGGCTGAGCTCGCGTCGCCGTGAGCTTTGACGTCGCGCCGGGAACACGCGGTGATGCTCCCTCGCAACACCTCGTGTTGAGCGTGGCGAGGGAAGATCTTCGCGCAACGAGCCGTAACAGCGTCATCACAGAGGCCACAGAGACGGTCACAGAGACTCACAGAGGAACTGCCACTGCGAAGGGCTTTGGGGATTTCAACGGAAGGCTCCGACGGCCGGGGGCGCCGGACAGTCAAACTGCCAACTGACCCGAATAACAACACGAGTTACGCGAATTGCGTCTTGCGCTTCAACACGGCCTTCCAGAACAACAATGTGCCGTTGGGCTCGCGTGCGGAGAGTTGCGCGGCGCCAGGAGCGATCCGGGCAATTCGTGTCGTCATACATGTCTGTTCGCAGTTTCGGCTGTCCGTGGCCGCTTGGGACAACAGCCACGTTCGCGCTCGCAGAACCTCGGGCCCTCAGAAGATCTGCGGCAGAAACCGCCCCGCGTCCTCGGCATACGCCCGCAGGAGCTCACAGGCGCGCGTGTCGGATGAGGCGGCGGAGAGCACCCGGAAGACGACCGTCCTTGGCGGGAACTCGGCCACGGGCTCGAGATGATCGCAGGCGCCCGCCAGTCGCGTGGACAGCGGGATGGCGGCGAACGCGACGTGATGCAGCACCGCGTAGGACACGTTGTGCTGGCGAAGGAAGTCCGCGGCGCGTGCGGGCGGGACCGCGTTCATGGAATCGGCGGGGACGAGACGGCGGTTGGCGAGATAGAACGTCGTCGCTTCGTTCGCGCTCACGATGATCGCCGACGCGGGTGTATGCTGGCCGACGTATCGCGCGGCGGCGAAGAAGCTCAGCTGGTCGACGTTGAAGCACGACGGTGACTCCATCGCGCTCTCGCGATCGCACTGCTGCCTGACCGCGATCCGTTCCGCGCTCCGAGCGATCCCCGTGATTCCGATGATGGTGGTGAGGGCGATGACCGCGGCCGATGCGGCGCGCGAGCCCCACCTCGTGAAGAGCAGGTGCAGACCGGCCAGAAGGGCGATCGCGATCAGCGGAAACAACGGGATCAGGAATCGGCCGATTGCCCACGCCCATGCAAGGATCAGCGCGCCGTAGATGAGCGCGAACAGTGGGACGATTCGCCATTGGCGCCAGAAGAGCCACAGGCCGGCTGCGAGCGCCGCCGCAACGATTACGAGCCACAGCACGTTGTCGATCACCGTTCCCCTCACCGTCGGCAGCGAAAGCAACCAGAGGAGGCTGCCGGCGTAGGTCTGCCCGTTGAGGGCCAACCGCCTGCCGAGGATCACCACCGCGTTCGGCGCTGCCTGATTGCCGGGGTCGGTCGCGTCGGTGAGGTAGTCCGCTGCCAGCTCCGGCATCGCGTGCGCGCGAAGCCACAGGGACGCCGCGATGACGAGCAGCGCGAGCACTCCCCCGAACACCGCGGCCGAGCGCCAGCGGCGCTCGAGCAACAGCAACGCGATGACCGCCAGGACGAGCGTCGCCCCGATCGTGCGCGTGAGAGCGGCTGCCGCCGCGCCCACACACGCGAGCGCGATGCTTCGGGTCGTGAGCGGTTCCCGTGCGAGGATCCAGAGGGTAAGCCCAATGATCGCGAGAAACGCCGGCTCGCTCATCACCGTCCCGGCGGTACCCTGAAGGAAGGGGCTCGTTGCGCTGATCACGAGAGCGCCGAGTGCAACCGCTGGCGGCAGGCGTCGTCTCGCGACCGCGAACAACAGGGCGAGTGAGGCTGCGACGAGCGCGATGTTCATTGCCGCGAAGGCATCGATCGACTCGCCGAACACCGAGGACACCATCGCCAGCAGCGCGGGAAATACCGGCGGGTATTTGGTATGAACCGGAGTCCCAACGAGGTGGATCGAATTGTAGCCGCCCTCGCGCAGTGATCGCGAAAGCAGCACGTAAGTAGCATCATCGTTGCCGGTCGCGAGCGACGGAACGCGCTGAAGCCACGCGAGCAGAATGAATCCGAGGAGCAACGCCGCAGCGATCAGCCACTGCACACGGCTGTTCGCGAGGTAGGCGCGAACCGGTGGGGTCGGGGTGGTCATGACACCCCGCGGAGAACGCGGTCGTAGATCTCCGCTCGCTTTTCCCAGGTGTGGCGATCGAGGATGTAGCGAATGGCGCGCTCCCGATCCCAGGCGGTGCGCAGCGACTCCTCGATCCGGTCGGCCATCATCGCCAGCGCGCCGTTCTCGACGATGTGCCCGAGCCGCGACTCGATCACGACGTTGTCGTTCGGAAACCCGGCCTCGCTCACGACCGGCAAGCCGGCACGGAGGTAGTGGTAGAGCTTCGTGCTCTCGTTGTTGTGCATGCGACCGCCGGCGGTCAGGACGATGCCGACTGCGGCAAAATGGATGTAGTCCCAGGAGTCCTCGTACGGCACGGCGCCGCAGTACGTGACGTACCGCGCATCGAGGCTGCGTGGGTCGCCCGTGCCGACCACGTAGAGACGCGCGCCGCGCTCATGAACGAGGGCGCCGAGCCGGTTCAGCTTGTCGGAAAGCGTCCGATGCGCCTCGGGCTGACTGTTGCGATGCCGGCTATAGAAGTTACCCGCGAAGATCACGGGCGAGCGTCCATCGCGAGCGTAGGGACTTCGTCGCGGCGGGGGTATCTTCGCGCTCGCGGCTCCGGGCACGACCAGGATGCTCTGGTCCGCGCCGTGGACACTCCGCCACAGATCCACCGCGGGCTGGCTCAACAGCGTGACGTATCGGTTTGCGCGCGCGATTCGCTCCTGCGTCCGAAACATCTCTTCGCGCTGCTGCCCATGGAAGAAGACGCCTTCCATCTCGGTCGGTCCGACGACCGACCCCAGCTTGGCGATGATGAACGGGTGATCGGCCCCTCGGTGGCGCTCGAGCGTCTCGAACCCGCTGTGAAAGAGGGTCTTCACGACATCGTAGTCGCGCCATCGAACGCCCGAGAGAGGGACGATGCGCAGGTTCGGCGCGACCATCTCGACCGTCCGGAACAGGCGCCGCCCGAGCTCCGCGCTCGCGATATCGACCTGGTGTCCCAGCGCGGCGAGGGCCTCGGACATCCGATACCACCGGATGAATCCCATCTCGACCTCGCGCGCGGGTCGCAGCGACCCGCTGTACACCGTGACGATGCGGGTCATGCCCGGCCGGCCGCGAGCAGGAGGCCCTCGTACCGATCGACGATTCGCGACAGGGCGAACGACTCCACCCGCGACGGCGCGCGCGCGGTGAGCTGCCGTCGGAGCTCGTTGTCGGTGAGGATTCGATCGAGCCCTGTCGCCAGGGCGTCGACGTCGTTGGGTGGAACCAGCACGCCATACCGTCCGTGATCGAGGTACTCGGCGACACCGGGCGAGCATTCAGTCGCGATCACGGGCCGGCCGAGCGCGAGCGCTTCACCAATGACGTTGGGAAACGCTTCCGATCGGGACGCGAGCGCCACGACGTCGGCGCGGGCCATGTACTTCCAGGGATTGGTCCGCGTGCCGAGCAGCGCAACCCGGTCGGACAGCTGGAGCTCGCCGATCAGCGCCTCGAGGGGGGCGCGCTGGTCGCCCTCGCCGACAATGAGGAGTCGTGCGTGGAGGGATGGACGAAGCCTGGCGAACGCTCGAATCAACAGGTCGAAGCCTTTGATGTGCGCGAGCCGGCCAGCGGCCACGATCGTCGCGCCGTCCCGAGGCACGTCGTCGTCTACGCGTTCGGTAGCCAGGCGTCGTATCCGCTCCAGGTCGACGGGGTTCGGCAGCACGACGATCCGCTCGGCCCGGATCGAGAAATGGCGAACCAGATCCTGCTTCACCCCTTCCGACACGGCGATGATGATCTCCGCGCGGGGGAATGCATGTCTCACGAACCCCTGCATGAACCGTCGTTCCAGGGGGGAGAAGAAACGCGCGAGGTGGTCCGATAGCATCTCGTGTACGTTGATCGCGATACGCATCCGCGGCGCAAACACCAGCTTCGCAAGAAGGGCGATCGTGTGCGACCGGTTGAGAAAGGTCGACACGACCGCGGCATTCGTGCGGCGCGCGAGGTGGGCGAGCCCCCACGCCTTACGCATCAGCGCCGGCAGCTCGAGCGCCGTTTGGCCCAGCGGTCGGCCGCGGCGTGGTCCGGCCGCGGCATCCCGCGCCGCTCCGAGCTCCGCACTCGAGAGGGGAGATGGATGGCGGTTCTCGAGGGAGTAGACATCCACATGCTCGGCAAGGTCCCGGTGCAGGTCCGCCGCGCTCTCGATGAGCACCACGCTGGGGCGAATGCTTCGCGCGTGGTTCACGAAGTTGACGAGCGTGCGCTCGGCCCCGCCCATGCGCAGATCGTTGATCAGGAAGAGGGCGTGGGGCCCTGGCGAGGCGACCGGTGGATGCGTCAGGGCAGGTGCTCCGGTGCCCACAGCATGAGGCCGACGATGAGCTTGCGGCCCACGGAATCGAAGATCGGGTGGGCCACCTGGAGGGTTGCGTCGGGAGCGGGGAGGAACGCGCGCAGCTCGTCCATGTCGAACAGGCCAGCCAGCCGCTCACGCTGCGGCTCGGCCTGGCGACGGATGGCGCGCCACCCTCGGGAATTGAAGTCGTACATGCGATAGTTGAAGCGCCGCTCTCGATCATCCCCTCGCAGCCCGGTCGTGCGCGCCGGGCGCCAGCGCCCCCGCGTTAGGCGGGTGGCGAGCCGCGAAAGCCGCGTGCCCATCGACGGAAGGAGCGGATCGGCGACATCGCCGTTCGCGGCGACGTGCGGGAGGCGCGCGAGGCGCGGAAAGCGGGTGCGGAGGATCGCGTCCTGTGCGCGGCGGTTGGCGAGACTCGCGGCTGGGATGGCGCCGACGGTGTCGAGCAGACGACGATCAAGGACGGGCGTGATCGGCCAGGAGCCGAAGGCGAGCCGCCAGGGAATCGCTCCGACGTGACACCGCTCGGAGTGCGCGAGCTGGAACTGCCATGGGCGCTGGAGCGCGGGAGGGGCGGCGCTCTCCCATGCGTCGCGAAGACGCGCGATCACCGCATCGATCGTCGACCCGAATACGTCGCGACGCAGCAATCGCGCGAGCTGCTCCGGTGCAATCGACCGCTGCAGGAGCTTGGGCAGCACGACGTCGAAGTCGTGCAGTCCGGGTGTCACGCTCTTGCCGGTGATGATCGAGTCGGTGAGGTAGCCGGTCACGACCGTGGCCGGAAGCCGGCGAAGCGGCTCCATGAGCCCCCACATGAAGATGTTGCCGAAGCCGCCGACGAGATGCTCGTGATTCGCCTGGACGTCGGCTGCCCAGGGATAGGCGGCGTCATCGACCGACGCGATGTCCTGTGGAGCGCCCAACGCCGTCGCCACTCGCGCGGCGCACTCGACCTCGAAGTCACCACGCTCGCCGAGGGAGAGTGCGCGAAGGGGGACACCGTGCTCGGCGAGGTACCCGGCCCACATCCGCGAGTCACGACCGCCGGAGAGGAGGAGGCCCTGCGGTCCCTGCAGGGCATGTCGCTTCACCGCGTCGCCGAGCGCGCCGTCGAGCGCCGCGACGTGGTCCGCGAACGACGAGCGATCCTTCTGGTCGGAGACTGGAATCTGGTACTGCCGTACCGCTTTCGGTGCCGACCCTGGCCGCCACGACAGGGCGTGTGCGGCGGGGAGCCGCGAGATTCCCCGCAGCAGGGTCTTTCCGCCGAGGGGCGCGCGCACGACGAGAAGCCCGACCAGGCCTTCGAGATCGACGGCCGGCGGGAACAGCGAGTGGAACCGAAAGGGATCGGGGCTGGCGCACGCGATACAGACATCGTCGGTTGCAGCGTAGTACACGGGGAAGAGCCCGAGGACGTCTGCTCCAACGATGAGGCCGCCCTCCGAGTGGAAGGCGGCCGATGCGAAGTACCCATCGAAGGCGCAGGGGAGGGAGGCGGCCGGCCCCGTCCAGTGGTGCGCGAGGCGCTGCGCGGTGACGGGCCCCTCCGGCTCGAGCGCGTACCCCCAGACGACGCAGGCGGACTTGGCGTCTGCATGTTGATCGACGGGGGCGCGGGGGCTCGCCGCCCAAAGGGCGCTAAAGTCGCCGAGGTCGAGCTGGGACAGGGTGAGCCCGTCCACCGGCGCCAATCGCTCGCGCGCCTGCCGGATGAACGCGTGTCTCCGGGCGCGGTTCGGGTCGACGATCACCAGGAAGTTCGCCATCGCCTCGTCTGTATCCCATTGACGGATCGCCGGGGGCGCATAGTTTAGCGTTCAAGGGGAGGCGTGAACAGATGTGAATCCACGTCCTCAGGAGGGTCACATGTCGGGCGACGTCATCACCTAGGCTGGACCGATGGACAAGAGTCGGGCGGATCGTGATCCCAGCGAGCTGCCCGACTTTTCTTTTCCCGGCAGCGTGCCTCGCCTAACGCCCGGAGCTCGTTTGCGCGCCGAGGTCGTCGCGATGGTGCGCGAGCAGCGCGAGTACGTCGAGCTGCTTCACGCGCTCGTGCGCCGCGATCTCGCCCTCCGCTATCAGAACTCGTTCATTGGGTTCGGATGGGCGGTGTTCGCGCCGCTGCTCCAGATGCTCATCTTCTCGGTCGTGTTCACGCGCGTGGTCCCGCTCGACACCGGGATCCCGTATCCCGTCTACGCCTACGCCGGGCTGTGGTCGTGGAATCTGTTCGCGGCGTCGCTTCGGTTCGCTGGCACCTCGCTCACGGCCAACCCCAATCTCGTCACCAAAGTCTATTTTCCGCGGGAGATCCTGCCGTTTTCGGCGGTCGTGGTCTCGCTGTTCGATTTCGCCGTCGCCTCGACGGTTCTCGGTCTGCTGATGTGGTACTACGGGATCGAGGTGGGCTGGAGTCTCGCGTTCCTGCCGGTGATCGTGGTCGTGCAGCTCGCCTTCACCGCCGGGCTCGCGCTGCTCGTCTCGATGGCCCATCTGTTCTACACCGACGTGAAGCACATCTTCGAGCTCGTGCTCACGGTGTGGATGTTCGCCACCGCGGTCCTGTACCCGGTGGAGCGCATCGGCGGGACGCTGGGACGCGTGCTGCAGCTGAACCCGATGACGCCGATCATCGATGCCTACCGCAGCGTGCTCCTGCGCAATGCCCTCCCCGATGCTGGTCCGTTCGCCGCCGCGGCCGGCATCGCCATACTCACGTTCCTCGTGAGCTGGATCGTCTTTCATCGCGCCGAATTCCGCTTCGCGGAGGAGATCTGAGCGATGGAAGTCCGTGACGTCGGCGTCGATGCGTCTCCGTTGGGTGGCGATCGCGCCCGGCTCCGCGCCGAAGTGCGTTATGACACCGGGTCGGTGGCGAGTGAGGAGTACTGGTTCGACGTGCCGAGGGCGCACGCGGCCGAGCTCTCGACGTCGGGAAATCCCTGGGTGGCGTGTTTGCTCCCGCTGGCGGCGCACAGCGGCGAGGCGCTTCGCGTCCCGTACCCGGTCGATGCCCCGCTCCTGGCGAACGCCACACGGCTGATGCGGATCTGGTCGGCGTGGTATCCCGGCCTCTCGGTGGTGCCTGTCGAGGCGTCGGGCGAGCCCGCCGCACTCCATCCGGCCAGGGCGGCCGCGTTCTTCTCGGGAGGCGTGGACTCCTTCTTCACGGCCATCCGGTGTCGCCCGCTGGCGGCGCCGGGGGAACGAGTGCCTGTCGACGACCTCATCACGGTGTGGGGCTTCGATGTCCCCCTCGACCGCGCCGATGCCTTCGCCCGCCTCCGTGACCGGCACGAGATCGCGGCGCGCGAGCTCGGCAAGCACTTCATCGATGTCGCGACGAACCTCCGCTCCACGCGATGGCGCGAGGCGCAGTGGTCGTACCTCGCCCACGGTGCCGGCCTCGCGTGCATCGCGCTCTTCCTCGAGCGGCGGTTCCACACCGCGTACATCGCCGGGAGCGTCGCGTATCGCGATCTCCACTCGTGGGGATCCCACCCCGCCACCGATCCGTTGTTCTCCACGGCGCGCACGACGATCGTCTACGATGCGATCGCCTACCTCAGAACGGAGAAGATCGAGGCTATTACCGGGTGCGCGCCGGCGATGCGCGCGCTGCACGTGTGCTACGAATCGGAATCGGACGAGAACTGCGGACGGTGCAACAAGTGCCGGCGGACGATGCTGGTGCTCGACCTCTGCGGAGCGCTCGCCCGGTGTGACGCCTTCCCGCGAACCACGATCGATCTGCGCGACGTCGAGCGTTTCGACTGCTCGCACCCGTTCGACTTTCGCGAGCTTCAGGACATTCGCAAGCTCGCGCTGTCGAAGGGCCGCGACGACGTCGCGCGGGCGATCGATCGATCGGTCGCGCGTACGCGACGACGCACGCGGCTTCGGGCCGGTGTCGCGGCCATTCGTCGTCCACTCGGCGGCCTGCTGCGCGCGATGCGCGGCCGGCCGTGACGTCGACGGCGAGCGCGCTGGTCGCTTTCGAGGGGGTCTCGAAGCGGTTTCGTCGCGGCAAGCGCCACGCGTCGTTGAGCGCCGTCATTCCCGCCGCCGTTCGCCGCATCATCCGCGGTGAACGAGCCGGCCGCGACGAGTTCTGGGCGCTGCGCGACGTCTCCTTCTCGATCGATGCGGGCCACGCGCTGGGCATCATCGGTCCCAATGGATCGGGTAAGTCGACGGCGCTGAAGCTGATCACGGGAATACTGCGCGCCGATGCCGGTCGAGTCGTCGTTCGCGCTCCCCGACAAGGGCGCGGTCGCATTGGCGCGCTCATCGAGCTCTCGGCCGGCTTTCATTACGAGCTGACCGGGCGCGACAACATCTACCTCCAGGGCGCGTTGCTGGGGATGCGCCGCGCCGAGGTGACGCAGAGGTTCGACGAGATCGTCGCGTTCGCGGAGTTGGCGGAGTTCGTCGATTCTCCGGTGAAGCACTACTCGACCGGAATGGTGGCACGCCTGGGGTTCTCGATCGCGGCGCACCTCGAGCCCGACATCCTCTTGATCGACGAGGTGCTGGCCGTTGGCGACCTGGCATTCCAGCAGCGGGCGTTCGCCAGAATCGAGGAGCTCGTCAGGCGCGGCGTGCCGGCGGTGGTGGTATCGCACCAGCTCAACCAGGTGATGCAGCTGTGCGATCAGGCCGTGCTGCTCAGCCATGGTACGGTGGTCTGCGCGGGCACGGCCGCCGAATGCGTGGCCCGCTACGTGTCGGAGGGAACCCCGCCGAGCGACGAGGGAGATGCTCCGATCCGTCTGAGCGAGATCGCCGGACCCTTTCCGTCGCAGGTCGCCCCCGGGGATCGGGTGCGCCTTCAGGTGCGCGGGACGGTGCTTCGGCCCTCGGACGGCGCGCGCGCGACGGTTGGCGTGCGCGTGCGCATGCTGCCGCGCGAGGAGCTGCTCTTCGTCGCGCACAGCGCGGGCTGCGGCGTTCCGCTTCCCGACGCAGGGCCGTTCGATCTGGAGATCGAGCTGCAGATGAACGTCGGTCCGGGAAGCTACCGGGCGCAGGCGGCGGCGTGGGATCTGCGCGACCTGCGCGAGATCGCCCGTGGCCCGTCGACACTCATTGGCGTCGGTGCGCACGCGTCCGCATCGGGGACCGTGTTCGCGTCGCCGCGCATGCGCTTTCTGCGCACGTGATGGATATCGCGAGCGCGGTTGGAGCGCTGCGCGCGCAGCTGCTGGACACGCTCCGTCCGCTGCTCGCGCCTCTCGAGGCCTATGCGCTGATCGACTTCCCGAACTACCCGAACGTCGGGGACAGCGCGATCTATCTCGGGCAGCTCGCGGCCTTGCGTGTTCTCGGGGCGCCGCGTCCGCGGTTCATCTGCGACTTTCGGACGTACGACCGCGCCGAGCTCGCGCGCCGCATCGGGCGGGCCGGTACGATCGTGCTCACCGGTGGAGGCAGCTTCGGCGACCTGTGGCCCACCGCGCAGCAGCTGCGCGAGGAAATCATTGGAGCGTTTCCCCGGCATCCGATCGTCCAGCTCCCGCAGACGATTCACTTCGACCATTCGGAGTCCCTCCGGCGGGCCCGCGTCGCACTCAATGCGCACGACAACTTCACGCTCCTCGTCCGAGACCGACGAAGCCTGGAGATCGCGGGCAGCGAGCTCGGAGTCCGCGCGCAGCTCTGCCCGGACATGGCGTTCGCGCTCGGACCGCTCCGTCGCCCCGGCCGGGCCGTGCACGCCGCACTGTGGCTCCTGCGCACCGACAAGGAGTCGGCCACCGTGCCCGGCACCGTACCCATCGGCGTGCAAACCGACTGGCTGAGTGAGCCGCCGACGCGGCTGCGCGCCCTGAGCTACACCCTGACGAATGCCGTTAGGCGCAGGCCGCTGGAGCGCGTGGCCCGGTCGCTGCTGACGCGAGTCTACTCGCCGCTCGCGCGCCAGCGGCTGCGACGCGGGCTCGGCATTCTCGCCAGCGGGCGGGTGGTGGTCACCGATCGGCTGCACGGCCACATTCTCTCGTTGCTGCTCGGCATCCCCCACGTGGTGCTCGACAACAGCTATGGCAAGCTCTCGCGCTTCCGCGCGACCTGGACGAACGGGATCGATGGAGTCCATGATGCGGAGTCCGTCGCGGCCGCCGGGGCCCTCGTCAGGCACATGACTGAAGCCTCGCCGGTCGGCCAGCCCCACCGCGCGCGTGCCTGACGCTCGCGGGGCGGGGGAGCGCATCACGTATCTGATCGCGAATCACAATCGCGGCCCGTTCATCGCCGAGTGCCTGGGCTCGGTGCGTGCGCAGACGAGCGAGCGGTGGCTGGCCGTCATCGCCGATGATGCGAGCACGGACGGCTCGCCGGCCGCCATCGCCCCCTTTCTCGATGAGCGCACTCGCCTGATCGTCAACCCGCGCAACCTCGGCTACATCGCGACGCTGAAACGGCTGATCGCGGAAGCATCCACGGACATCGTCGCGATCCTCGATGCGGACGACGCGATTTCGCCCGACGCGACCGAACGGCTGTTGAGGGCGTACGACGCCGATTCCCGGCGCGAGTTCGTCTACTCGCGATTCGCCGTGTACGACCCGGCGCTCGTGGCTCGCGGCGCGGTGCATGGAAGCGCGATTCCCGAGGGAGGCACCGCACTGCTCGACGGCGTCGTCGGCGCCATTCGCAGCTTTCGGCGCTCGGCGTATTCGCGGACGACCGGACTGGATAACACGATGCTCTACGCCGAGGATCGCGACCTTGTCTACAAGCTGGAGGAGGTCACGCGTCCCGTGTTCGTGGACGCCGTCCTCTACCGGTATCGCGACCTTCCCGATTCACAGAGCCACGATCCACGAAAGCGCGCGATCGGCGCGCGCAACACGTGGCGGGCGCGCCGCGCGGCACTCCGGCGTCGCAACATTTCGGGGGTGGCGAGGCTCGGGCACGAGCTTCACGCCTGGGCGGACTACGTGGCGTACAGCCGGCGGCGGAATGCGACGGTCCACTTCATGGCGACGCAGCTCGCCGCCGTCGGCCGCGCACTCTGTCGGCGCCACCGCCTGGCACCCCCTCAGGGGTGAGCGGCAAGCACTTTCTGGAACTCGGGATTGCGATTCAGCTTCGCGAGAAGCGGGTCGCGACGAAGTGAGTTGGCCGAGACCCACGAAGGAATCGACAGCGCCCGCGCGTAGTACGCGATCGCCCTCGCCTCGTTGCCGAGCATCACGTGCACGCGGCCGAGGTTGATCACCCACTCGGGACCATCGAGCGCGTCCTTCGACACCGGCAGCAGCTGCTCCGCCCGCTCCGCGGATCTGATCGCCTCCTCGGGTCGCTTGAGCCCGGCGTACGCCTCCCCGAGCAAGCCGTGGATCCACGCCTGATCGGGCTGATTGACTCGCATGACCTCGAGGAGCGTGCGCGCCGAGTCGAACTGCGCCGCGGCCTGCGACGCGCGCTCGAGCTGGAGGTACATCGTGCCCTTCATCACGTGATACGTCGCACTGTCGAGGCCATATGCCCCGGGGCGGATGCGCGCGAGGAACTCCTCGAGGCGCGGGTGATAGATGATGCGCGCGAAGTCCAGCATCGGTGCGCGCCAGGCGGTGGGCGCGATGCGCTCCTCGGCGAGCCGCAGAATCCGCTGGGCGTCGGCGAGATCGCCACGCGCGTTGATCGAGAGGCGGGCGCGTTGGACGTAACCCTCGAGAAACTCGGGCGCGAGCTCCGTCACGCGCTCGAGATGGCGCGCGGTCTCCTCGTAGTTTCGGACGAACAGGTAGGTTTCGCCGAGATTGAACCACGCCTGGTGCGACCGCGGGTCGAGGTCGGCCGCCTTCCGGTAGCTCTCGATGGCGTCGGTGAACCGGCCCTGGCGTCGCTGCACGTTGCCGATCTGCCGGAACGCCAGCGCATTGCTCGGCTGGAGCGTTCTGGCGATCGTGAATTCCTCGACCGCGCGCGCGTAGTCGTTCCTCCCCCAGTAGTAGTATAGACCGAGAGCGACGTGCACCTCCGGCACGTCGGGGTCGAGCGCGACCGCGCGGTCGGCGGCGCGTTTCGCGGCGACGAGCCGATCCTCGCTGAGGTCGTAGCGCAGCTGGTGCATCCAGGCATGCGCCTGCGCCAGCCTCGCGTAGGCGAGACCGTACTCCGGGTCGATCTCGACGGCCCGATCGTACATCTGCACCGCCGCCTCCACATCCGGTCGCGACCAGCTGCGCTCGTAGTACTCGTTGCCGCGGAGATAGAAGTCGTACGCCTGGGCGTCGTCGGTGGCGCGGCGGGCAAGGCGTTGGCGCTCGGGGGCGAGGAGCACCAGGTTCAGCTCATCCGCGACCCGCTGCGCGATCTTCGATTGCACCTCGGTCACTTCGGCTGCGTCGACATCGTAGTCGTCGGTCCAGATCTGCGTTTCATCGCTCGTCCGGACCAGCCGCGTGTTGACGTGGATGGTCCCCTCGTGGCCGTTGGGGAGCTCGCGACGCACACTCCCCTCGATGAGGTAGTCGACTCGCAGCTCGCGCCCGATCTCGCGGACCGTTTTCCCACTGTTCCGATACTGGACGGCGCTCGTGCGCGCGATGACGCCGAGGCTGCCGATCCCGGACAGCTTGTTGGTCAGCTCGCCGGTGATGCCGTCCACGAGATAGGCGTCGTCTCCGGCCCCCAGGTTCTCGAACGGCAGCACGACGAGGCGCGTATAGCTTGGCTCCGTCGTGACGTATCGGTAGGTGATGTATCCGAGTGCGGCGAGCAGCAGAATCCCGGCGGGGATGCCGAGACGTGCGCGGGTGAAGTGACGCTTCGCGGCCGACGCGCGGCGCTCGGCGAGCGCGGCGACGGGATCTTCGGTGGTGACGCGAGCCGGAGGCGGCGCCGCGGCGAGCGCTTCGGCGAAGAGGGTGACGGTCGGGTAGCGATCGGCGGGGATCTTCTCCATCGCGCGTGCGATGGCCTCGTCGATGGCCTCGGGAACGTTCGGCCGCACCAGGCGTACCGAGGGCACCGGCGACATGCTGTGCCGGGCCATGAGGGCGTTAGGCGACGCGCCGGAGAACGGAGGCTCTCCGATGAGCATCTCGTACAGCACGCAGCCCAGGCTGTACTCATCGCTTCGCCCGTCCACGCGGTCCGACGCGGTCCACTGCTCCGGGCTCATGTAGGCCGGTGAGCCGGTCGCCATGCCCGTGTAGGTGAGACGGTCCGCACCCGACTGGTCGATGGCGCGACCGATGCCGAAATCGGTAATGACGGCGTGCCCGCTCGAGAGGAGAATGTTCTCCGGCTTGATGTCGCGGTGCACCAGACCGCGCGAGTGGGCGTACGACAGGCCGTCGGCGATCTCGGCGGTGATGCGCAGCGCCTCGCCGATGGAGAGCTGCTTCTCGCGGTCGAGGCAGTCCCGCAGCGTCTCCCCCTCGACGTAGGGCATCACGAAGAAGAGGAGCCCGTCCGCCTCGCCCGAATCGAGCATGGGCAGGATGTGCGGATGATTGAGGTGCGCGACCACGCGGATTTCGCGAAGGAACCGCTCGGATTGTTGCGTTCCGATCAGCTCGGGATGCAGGACCTTGATCGCGACCTCGCGCCCGTGACGCACGTCAGCCGCCAAATACACGGTCGCGAAGCCCCCGCGGCCGAGCTCGCGGTGGACTTCGTAGCGCCCCGCAAGGGAGGCGCGCAGGCGGTCGACGATGTCCGAGGTGCTCACGCGTGAGTGACGGGAGACTGTAAGCTATCGCGCCGCTTCACTCTAGGTCGAGGTGATGGCCGCCGCAACGATCTTTCCCCCCTCGGTGGTGGTCCGACCTCGCCGGGCGTGGCGGTCGCCATGCGGCGCCGCGCCATGCCCTCCCGCCTGTGGGACAGCGTGTGCATGTTCTCGCGTTCGGACTGGAATTTGCTTCGCCACGCCCCGCGGCCAGCGGGAGCGGCCGCCCCCATTTTCCCCCTTCAGTACGACATGTCGGCACCTACACGAACACCGCGCCGAGCCTCGCGAGCCGTTGGCTCTCGGGGCCTGGCGCCGATCGTGATCGAGCGTGTGCGCCCCGAAATCGACGGAGGACGTTTTCCCGCCAAGCGCGTGCTCGGCGAGGCGTGCATCGTCTCGGCGGACATCTTCAAGGACGGGCACGATCAGCTCGCCGCCCGCGTGCGCTATCGCTGTCCGGGCGAGGGCGAGTGGGCCTACGTCGCCATGCCCTACGACCCGGATGCCGATCGGTGGGCGGGCGCCTTTCGCCTCGACCGCATCGGCGAATGGCGATTCACGGTCGAGGCGTGGACCGACACGTTCGCGACCTGGCGCGCCGGCCTCGAGAAGAAGGTCGCGGCGGGGCAGGACGTGGGAGTGGAGCTGCTCGAGGGCGCCGCGCTCGTCGAGCGAGCGGCCCGTGGCTGCAAGGACCGCACGGCGCGCTCGTCGCTGACGCAGGCGGCGCTCGTTCTTCGCGACGAGACCACCGCCGTCGCCGAGCGTGCGCGCGCCGCGCTCGACGCCGCGCTGCTGGCGTTGATCACACACCATCCGGCTCGAGACGATCTCACCGAGTACTCCCGCCAGCTTCTCATCACCGTCGATCGCGTGCGCGGCGCTTTCGCCGCGTGGTACGAGATGTTTCCTCGCTCGCAGTCGGGGGATCCCAAGCGCCACGGCACCTTCGCGGACGCCGAGCGGCAGCTGCCGCGCATCGCGCAGCTGGGGTTCGATGTCGTGTATCTCCCGCCCATCCACCCCATCGGCACGACGTTTCGCAAAGGCAAGAACAACACGCTCGAGCCACTCCCCGGCGACGTCGGGAGCCCATGGGCGATTGGCAGTGAAGAAGGCGGGCATACCGCCGTCCACCCACAGCTCGGAACGCTGGCCGACTTCGAGCGATTCGTCGCGCGCGCGAACGAGCTCGGCCTCGAGGTCGCGCTCGACTATGCGCTTCAGACCTCCCCCGACCACCCGTGGGTCCGCGAGCATCCGGACTGGTTCAGGATGCGTCCCGACGGGACCATCCAGTACGCGGAGAATCCGCCGAAGAAGTACCAGGACATCTATCCGCTGAATTTCTGGAGCGACGACCGGGAAGGGTTGTGGGATGCATGCCGGGACATCTTCCGCTTCTGGATGGCGCGTGGCGTTCGGACCTTCCGCGTCGACAACCCGCACACGAAGCCATTCGCGTTCTGGGAATGGGTGATCGCGGACATCAAGAAGACGGATCCCGACGTGGTGTTTCTCTCCGAGGCGTTCACGCGCCCGAAGAAGCTGCTCTATCTCGCGAAGCTGGGCTTCACGCAGTCGTATACGTACTTCACGTGGAAGAACACGACGTACGACATCCGCGACTGGCTTCGTGAGTTCAGCGATCCCGAGGTGCTCGAGTACTATCGCGGCAACCTGTTCGCGAATACGCCGGACATCCTGCACGAGTATCTCCAGCATGGTGGGCGTCCCGCCTTTCGCATTCGCCTGATCCTCGCCGCCACGCTGTCGCCGCTCTACGGCATCTACAGCGGTTACGAGCTGTACGAGAACGTCCCCGTGCGCACCGGCAGTGAGGAATACCTCCACTCGGAGAAGTACGAGCTCCGTCCGCGCGACTTCACCACACCGGGGAACCTCGATGCGGAAATCCGGCGCATCAACCGGATTCGCCGCGAGAATCCCGCGCTCCAGCGGGCGGACAACCTGACGTTCCTGCACAGCGAGAACGACCAGATCCTGTTCTATCGCAAGGCGATGCCCGACCAGTCGAACGACCTGCTGATCGCGGTGAATGTCGATCCCCTGCGCGCGCACGAAGGCATGGTCCATGTGCCCATCGACGCGCTGGGCCTCACGGCGAACGCCGTGTATCCGGTGACCGATCTGCTGACGGGCGCCCGCTTCAACTGGCGTGGCGCGCGCAACTACGTGCGCCTCGACCCGGCACAGGAGCCCGCGCACGTGTTGCGTCTCGAGCGTGGAGGAGCGGCATGAAGCGGGAAAAGATGCCGGCCGAGCCGCTCTCCGATGACCCGTACTGGTACAAGGACGCCATCATCTACCAGGTGCACGTCAAGGCGTTCTTCGACAGCAACGCGGATGGTTACGGGGATTTCGCCGGGCTCACGTCCCAGCTCGACTACGTACAGACCCTCGGCGTCAATACGATCTGGGTGCTCCCGTTCTATCCGTCCCCGCTCAAGGATGACGGCTACGACATCGCGTCGTACGAGGAGATTCACGAGACGTACGGGCTGGTCGAGCATTTCAAGGTCTTCCTGCGAGAGGCGCACGAGCGGGGAATCCGCGTCATCACCGAGCTCGTCATCAACCACACCTCCGACCAGCACCCCTGGTTCCAGCGCGCGCGCTCGGCGCCGAAGGGATCGCCAGAGCGCGAGTGGTACGTGTGGAGCGATGATCCGAACAAGTACAAGGACGCGCGCATCATCTTCACCGACACCGAGAAGTCGAACTGGGCGTGGGATGGTCTGGCGCAGCAGTTCTACTGGCATCGCTTCTTCAGCCACCAGCCCGATCTCAACTTCGACAATCCGCAGGTGATCGAAGCAGTGATCAACGTCATGCGCTTCTGGCTGCGCATGGGAGTCGATGGGCTGCGGCTCGACGCCATCCCGTACCTCGTGGAGCGCGAGGGCACCTCGTGCGAGAACCTGCCCGACACGCACCGCGCGCTCAAGATGCTGCGTGCCGCGCTCGACGCCGAGTTCCCCAACCGGATTTTTCTCGCCGAAGCGAACCAGTGGCCCGCCGATGTCCGCCCCTACTTCGGCGACGGCGACGAATGCCACATGGCGTTCCACTTCCCGCTCATGCCGCGGATGTTCATGGCGGTGCGGCGGGAAGACCGCACGCCGATCGTCGAGATCATGGCGCGAACACCCAAGATCCCCGACAACTGTCAGTGGGCGGTCTTCCTCCGCAACCACGATGAGCTCACGCTCGAGATGGTGACGGACGAGGAGCGCGACTACATGTATCGCGAGTATGCGCGTGACAAGCGCATGCGGATCAACCTCGGCATCCGCCGTCGTCTTGCGCCGCTGATGGAGAACGGGCGGCGCCAGATGGAGCTCATGAACGCGCTGCTGATGTCGATGCCGGGAACGCCCGTCGTGTACTACGGCGACGAGATCGGGATGGGTGACAACATCTACCTCGGCGACCGCAATGGGGTGCGCACCCCCATGCAGTGGAGCGACGACAAGAACGCGGGCTTCTCGCAGGGTGACAGCGCGGCGTTGTATTCCCCGGTCATCGTCGACCCGCCGTATGGGTATCACACCATCAACGTCGAGGCGCAGGAGCGCACGCCCACCTCACTCCTGCGGTGGATGCGCCGGCTCATCGGCGTGCGCAAGGCGCAGAAGGCGTTCGGGCGTGGCACGCAGGAGTTTCTGCACCCGGCGAACAAGCGGGTGCTCGTGTTCCTGCGACGGTACGAGGGTGAGGTGGTGCTGTGCGTGAACAACCTGTCGCGGTACGCGCAGCCGGTGGAGCTCGATCTGCGGGAGTTCTCGGGTCTCGTCCCCGTGGAGCTCTGGAGCTGTGAACCGTTCCCGGCGATCGGTGACCTGCCGTATTTCTTCACGATGGCGCCGCACGGGTTTCTCTGGTTTCGGCTCGTGCCTCCGGCGGACGTCGCGCTGTTCACGAGACCGAAATGATGCGCGGCGATTTCGAGGCACGGGCCAGCTCCGGTGGCGAGCCGACACCCGACCGCGCCCGCACGCCCCTTGGCGATTTGTCATCCGAGGCGCTGCTGACGTTCCTCACTACTCGGCGCTGGTTCGGCGCCAAGGGACGCGAGCCGCAGGGAGCACGGGTGGTCGACGCCGTTCCGGTCGGAACGGCTGGCTGGATCGCGCGCGTCGACGTGGCGCTGAAGGATGGCGTCGAGCGCTATCAGGTGACGCTGTCGGCCGGCAGGAACGGCGTGCACGAAGGACTCGATGACGAGCGGTTCCGTCGCGCGCTGGGCGAGGCTGTCGCCCGCGGCGCGGGTCTGGAGGGAAGCGGCGTGCGCTGGAACGTCCTGCGCGGCGCCAGCGCGCCGCACGAGCTCCCGGTCCCCCGGCTGGGCGGCGCCGAGCAGAGCAATACGTCGCTGATCTTCGGCGATCGCGCGATCATGAAACTGTACCGTCGCCTCGAGGTGGGCGAGCATCCCGATGCCGAGGTCGCCCGGTTCCTCACGACGCGCGCCACCTTCCCCAACGTTCCCGAGCTGTTGGCCACCGTGCAGTTCGAGTCCCCGAGCGGCGTCGAGGTGGCGGCATTGCTCCAGCGATTCCTTCCAGAGTCGCGCGACGCGTGGACCGTGGCGCTCGAGCGCGGGCGCGATGCGTTCAGCACCGAGCCGTCGACGGGGATCCCATTCGTCGTCGAGGCGGAGACGCTCGGCAGCGTGACGCGCGCACTCCATGTCGCCCTGGCGTCCGACGATCGCGATCCGGCGTTTGCGCCCGAGCCGGCGACGGCGAGGGACGTGGCGGCGTGGGGGAACGCGGCGCGGGTGGCCAGCGATCGAGCCCTCGATTTGCTCGAGGGCGCGCGCGCCGGCGGCGCGCTCCCCGCCGAGATCAGGCGTGACGTCGGCGCCGTGCTGCAGCGCCGCGATGTCGTCCATGGGCTGGTGGACGGCTGGCTCACCGAGATCGGCGACGATGCCGGAAGCCGCATTCGCCACCACGGCGATTACCACCTTGGCCAGGTGCTTCAGGCGGCCGACGGCGAGTTCATGCTGATCGACTTCGAGGGAGAGCCGGCTCGGCCGCTTCAGGAGCGTCGCGGAAAGCACTCGGCGCTTCGCGACGTCGCCGGGATGATGCGGTCGTTCGCGTACGCGGCGGCTACGTGCGCGGAGGCATCGCGCGCGACACTCGGCGATCGAAACGCGAAGACGCGTGCACAGCGATGGGAGCGGGAGCTGCGCGAAGCCTTCCTCCGTGGATACCTGCCGGAAGGGCGCGAGCATCCGTCCTTTCTTCCGCAGGCGCGAGCTCGTCTCGATGTGCTGCTCATGATGCTGGAGGCGGAGAAGCTGCTCTACGAGCTCGCGTACGAGTTGAACAATCGACCAACCTGGGTGTGGATCCCGCTGCGTGGCCTGGTCGCGTTGACGCGTCCCCCACGCTCCACACCGGCGCGAAAGCGCTCATGACGCGTCCCTGGTCGCTGTCGCGCGGCGCCACTATCGTCGACGGCGGGGTGCGCTTCTCGGCGTGGGCACCGAAGGCGGCGCGCGTGGCCGTGCAGATCGAGGGAGGCGATCGCCACGCACTCGAGGCGCGTGGTGCCGGCGTCTTCGAGGGCACGGTGCGGGGCGCCCGCGCCGGGACCGACTATCGGTACGTGCTCGATGATCAGGCCGTCCCCGATGCCGTAAGCCGGTTTCAGCCTCGCGGCGTGCACGGGCCGTCGCGGGTGGTCGATCCGTCCGGATATCCCTGGCGTGATGGCGAGTGGCGCGGCCTGACGATGGCCGATGCCGTGCTCTACGAGCTTCACGTCGGCACGTTCTCCGACGATGGGACCTTCCGCGGCGTCATCCCGCACCTCCGCGGCCTGCGCGAGCTCGGGATCACCGCGATCGAGATCATGCCAGTGGCCGAGTTCCCCGGCTCACGGAACTGGGGCTATGACGGGGTGCACCTCTATGCGCCGCAGAGCACCTACGGCGGACCGGACGGGCTGCGCGAGCTCGTCGATGCCGCCCATGCGGCCGGCCTCGGCGTCGTGCTCGACGTGGTCTACAACCATCTCGGACCGGAAGGGAATTACCTGGGTGCGTACGGGCCTTACTTCACCGATCGCTACAAGACGCCGTGGGGACCGGCCCTCAACTACGATGACGCGCTGTGTGATGAAGTGCGCCGCTTCATCATCGACAACGCGCTGTACTGGGTGACGGAGTTTCACATCGATGGACTGCGTCTCGATGCAATCCACGGGATCTTCGACTTCTCGCCGCGGCACATCCTGCGCGACATCGCGGAGTCGGTGCACCGCCAGGCATCGCTGCTCGGTCGTCAGGCGCTCGTGATCGGCGAGAGCGATCTCAACGACCCGCGTATCGTCCGCGCCACCGATGCCTGTGGGTACGGGCTCGACGGACAATGGGCCGACGACCTGCACCACGCGATTCATGCGGAGCTTACCGGAGAACGGAACGGCTACTACGCCGACTTCGGCGGCATCGCTCCGGTCGCGGCGGCCTTGCGGACGCCGTTCGTCTTCGACGGGCGCTACTCGCAGCATCGAAAGCGCCGGCACGGCGCGCCGGCGGAGGGCGTACCCGCGGATCGGTTCGTGGTCTGCATCCAGAATCACGACCAGGTGGGGAACCGCGCGCTCGGCGACCGCCTCGCCGCGCTCGTGGGGCTGCCCAAGGCCCGGCTGGCGGCCGCGCTCCTGCTGCTCTCGCCGTATGTGCCCCTGCTGTTCATGGGTGAGGAGTACGGCGAAGCGAATCCGTTTCAGTACTTCGTGAGCCACGGCGACGCGGAGCTCGTGGAGGCCGTTCGACAGGGGCGGCGGAAGGAGTTCGAGCAGTTCGGATGGGGCGATGACGTCCCCGATCCCCAGGCATCCGAGACGTTCGAGCGATCCCGGCTCGATCGGCGCCGGCTCTCGAGCCCGGAGCACGCAGGGATGTACGCCCTCTACCGTGATTTATTGCGCATCCGACGGAACGAGCCTGCGCTACGTCCCGGCGACGCCGAGGCGCGCGTCGCACGCGACGAAGCGGACGGGTGGATCACGCTCGAGCTGGTGAGCGAGAAGGGGAGGCCGCTGATGGCGCTCTTCAACCTCAGCGATGCCGAGCGCTGTGTTCCCGCCGCGACGAGCGCACCGGGGAGGTGGACGCTGATGGTATCGACAGCGGCCACGCAGTACGGTGGACCAGGCGGTGCAACCGCACGCCTGCCGGATGACGGCGGGGCCACGGCACGGGTGCCGGTTCCCGCCACGAGCGCGGGTCTCTACGCGAGGGAGAACGATCGATGAGGGTGTGGCCGGGACAGCCGTATCCCCTGGGGGCGACGTGGGACGGCATTGGAGTGAACTTCGCGATCTTCTCCGAGAATGCGACGGGCATCGAGCTGTGTCTGTTCGACAAGCCGGAGGACGCCATCGAGTCGCACAAGATCCCACTGCGAGAGCCCACGGATCATGTGTGGCACTGCTTTCTCCCCGACGTGCGGCCGGGGCAGCTGTACGGGTATCGCGTGCACGGCCCGTACGAGCCGGAGAAAGGTCTCCGCTTCAATCCCGCGCAACTGCTCATCGACCCGTACGCGAAGGCGATCAGCGGCCGGATCACCTGGAGCGATGCCCTCTTCGCCTACCAGATCGGCAGCCCGCGCGGGGACCTCGAGATCGATCCGAACAATTCGGCCGGGGGGGTGCCCAAGAGTGTCGTCATCAACTCCGCCTTCGAGTGGGGGAACGACCGGCCGCTGCGCATTCCCTGGAACCGGACGCTCATCTACGAGTGTCACGTGAAGGGGATGACCATGCAGCACCCGAAGGTGCCCGAGCGGCTGCGCGGTACGTATCTCGGACTCGTCTACGATGATGTGCTGGACTACCTGCTCTCGCTCGGCGTCACCGCGGTGGAGCTTCTGCCGGTGCACCAGTTCGTCGTCGACCGGCACCTGCACGAGCGCGGGCTCACCAACTACTGGGGCTACAACTCGATCGGGTTCTTCGCTCCCGACGTGCGCTACGCGAGCGGCGGCCGCGGGATTCAGGTGCACGAGTTCAAGTCGATGGTGAAGACGTTTCACTCCGCCGGTATCGAGGTCATCCTCGACGTCGTGTACAACCACACCGGCGAAGGCAACCATCTCGGTCCGACGCTCTCGCTGCGCGGGATCGACAATCAGGCGTATTACCGCCTCGATCCCAAGAACCCGCGGCACTACATCGACTTCACCGGAACGGGGAACAGCCTCAACATGCAGCACCCGCGGACCATCCAGCTGATCATGGACAGTCTGCGCTACTGGGTCTCGGAGATGCACGTCGACGGCTTCCGGTTCGATCTGGCGCCCGTGCTGGCGCGCGAGCTGTGGGAAGTGAACAAGCTCAGCGCGTTCTTCGACACCATCCAGCAGGACCCCATTCTGTCCACCACCAAGCTCATCGCCGAGCCGTGGGACATTGGCCCGGGCGGATATCAGGTGGGCAACTTCCCGGTTCGCTGGGCGGAGTGGAACGGGAAGTATCGTGATGCGATCCGGAAATACTGGCGTGGCGAGGACGGCACCACCGGCGAGCTCGCCTCGCGGCTTGCCGGGTCGGCCGACATCTATTCGGGAACGGGGCGCGCGGTATACGCGAGCGTGAACTTCGTCACCGCGCATGACGGCTACACGCTCTACGACCTCGTGAGCTACGAGCAGAAGCACAACGACGCGAACGGCGAGAACAACCAGGACGGGCATAACGACAACCTCAGCCGGAACTGGGGGGCGGAAGGGGACACGAACGATGAGGGCATCATCGACCTCCGCTTCCGACTCATGCGCGACTTTCTGGCGACGCTCGCCTTCTCGCAAGGCGTGCCGATGCTCTCGCACGGCGATGAGATCGCGCGCACCCAACGAGGCAACAACAATGCGTACGCGCAGGACAACGAGATCTCCTGGGTGGATTGGCAGCTCGACGATCGGCGGACAGCGCTGCTGGAGTTCACGAAGACGGTGTTCGCGATCCGGCAGTCGCACCCGATCTTCCGGCGCCGGCACTTCTTTCGCGGTGCTCCGGTGCGGGAGGGCGCTCCCAAGGACCTGATGTGGATTCGCCCCGATGGCCAGGAGATGACGGAACAAGACTGGCAGAACGGGGGGAACAAGGCCCTCGGAGCGCTCGTGAATGGCGACGCGACCGACGACACTGACGAGCGGGGCCGTCCCATCACTGATGACACCATGCTGCTGCTCACGAACGCGGGTCACGAGGAAGTCCGCTTTACCCTTCCGCGCATCGCGCACGAGGGCGTGTGGGCGGAGCTCGTCGAGACGGCAGCGGAGCAGCTGCGGATGATCGAGGGAGGCTGCGTGAAGCTCGCTCCGCACTCGCTGGTGCTCTTGCGGTTTGGCCCCGATCGTCGCCTGGTGGTCGAGCCGCCATCGCGGGAGGAGATTGTCGCCAGCGGAACAGGCGCTACCCAATGACCGCTGACCGCCGCAAAGGCGCGGAGCGTCGCGGCATGGAAGCGGCCCCGCCCGCCACCGCCGAGCCACCCGCGCGAACGACCTCGCGGCGGCCGTCGCCCCCCGCGGCCGATCAAGAGGCCGTGCGCCATCTCCTGTCCGGATACCACACCAGCCCGCATGCGATTCTGGGAGCACACCCAGCGACCGTGCAGGGGGTGAGTGGGGTGGTCGTGCGAGCGCTGCACCCCGACGCGAGCGCGATCGAGCTGCTGCCCCACGGCCGCGAGGCCCTCCCCATGGAGCGGGAGACGGGCTCGCTCTTTTCGGCGTTCCTGCCCAACGCAACCCTCCCCATGCGGTACCGCCTCCGATTCCACTTCGGCGGAGACGCCGTGTGGGAGCGGGATGACCCGTATCGCTTTCTTCCCACCGTTGGCGAGGTGGACTCGCATCTCTTCGCCGAGGGAACCCATCGCCGCCTGTGGGAGAAGCTCGGCGCGCACGTGCGGACGATCGATGGCACGAGCGGGGTGGCCTTCGCGGTGTGGGCACCTAACGCGCGCCGGGTGAGCGTGGTGGGGGACTTCTGCGGGTGGGATGGCCGCGTCTATCCCATGCGCACGATGGGATCCTCCGGGATCTGGGAGCTGTTCGTTCCGGAGATCGGCCCCGGCGCGCTGTACAAGTACGAGATCATCACGCAGGCGGGCGTTCCGCGCGTGAAGACGGATCCGTTCGCGTTCAAGATGGAGCAGATGCCGGGTACGTCGTCCATCGTCGTGGACGAGCACGCCTACGCGTGGGAGGATCGCGAGTGGATGGAGCGTCGCCCGCATCGGGACCCTCCGCGCGAGCCGATGCTGATCTACGAGGTGCACCTGGGGTCGTGGGCGCGCGTGCCCGAAGACGACAATCGTCCTCTCAGCTATCGCGAGATCGCGCCGCGACTGGTCGAGCACGTGCGACGGCTGGGATTCACCCACATCGAGCTGCTTCCGGTGTCCGAGCATCCATTCACCGGCTCGTGGGGGTATCAGGTCTCCGGATACTACGCCCCGACGTCGCGCTACGGCTCGCCCGACGATTTTCGCTTCCTGGTCGACACTTGCCATCGCGCCGGGATCGGCGTGCTGCTCGACTGGGTGCCGGCGCATTTCCCCAAGGATGACTTTGCGCTCCGCCGGTTCGACGGTACCGCGCTGTACGAGCACGAGGACCCCCGCCTCGGCGAGCACCCCGACTGGGGGACGCTCATCTTCAACTACGGCCGGCCGGAGGTGCGCAACTTCCTGATCGCGAACGCGCTCTACTGGCTCGAGGAGTTCCACATCGATGGGCTGCGCGTGGATGCGGTGGCCTCGATGCTGTACCTCGACTACTCGCGGCGGCCGGGGGAGTGGCTCCGCAATCGGTATGGCGGGCGCGAGAACCTCGAAGCAATCGATTTCCTCCGCCAGCTGAACGAGACCGTGCGCACCGAGGAGCCCGGCTGCATGACGGTGGCCGAGGAATCGACGGCGTGGCCGGGCGTCACCAAACCGGTCGCCGACGGCGGTCTCGGATTCACCTTCAAGTGGAACATGGGGTGGATGCACGACACGCTGCGCTACTTCGCGCGCGACACCCTGTACCGCCGCTACCATCAGGGGGAGCTGACGTTCGCGATGGTCTACGAGTACAACGAGCGGTTCATCATGCCGTTGTCGCACGACGAGGTGGTGCACCTCAAGCGCTCGTTGCTCGAGAAAATGCCCGGCGACCTGTGGCAGAAGCTGGCCAACCTCCGCCTTCTGCTGGCGTATCTCTACACCCGCCCGGGGAAGAAGCTGCTATTCATGGGCACCGAGTTCGCGCCGTGGGCGGAGTGGAATCACGACACGAGTCTCGACTGGCACCTCGCCGGCGATCCTCAGCGCGCCGGATTCGGTCGATTCGTCGAGGACCTCGGGCGTCTGTACCGCGAGCGGTCACCGCTGTGGCGGAACGACCACGTTCCGTCGGGCTTCGCGTGGATCGATCTGGCGGACGAGGACAACTCCGTCATCTCGTATGCGCGCCACGATGGCCACGAGCACGTGATCGTGGTGCTCAACTTCACCCCCACGCCGCGTGAGCACTACCGCATCGGCGTGCCGAGCACCGGGCGGTACGCCGTGCTCATGTCGACGGACGACAGTCGCTATGGCGGAAGCGGACTGGGGATGCGTCCGATGGTCGACGCGGAGGGTACGCCCTTTCACGGGTACCCACAGTCCGTCGCTCTGCAGCTCCCGCCGCTCGGCGCACTCGTGCTCGCGCTCGAGGACGACGCGGTCGTGCGTGCCGGCGACGGTGGGCATGGCGCCTCGTAGGCGTACCGCAGGCGGCAGACGCACTGCGCTGCGGGCGCTCGCGGACCGGCTGGGCATCACGGAGGAGTACGTCGATCAGACGGGCAGGGAGCGGCGCGTCACGAGCGATCGAACGCGCGCGGCGCTGCTGAGGGCGATGGGGCACGACGTGTCCACAGAGGCCGCCGCGACGCACGCGCTCGCCGAGCTGCGCGCGCACGACCGCGAGCAGCCGCTCCCGCCGGTGCGCGTGACGACCGACGCGAAGACGCCCGTCACGGCGATGCTGCCCGATGGATGGCCCTCGCGCATCTCGTGGGAGCTGGAGGTCGAGGACGAGCAGGGGCATACGACGACGGCCGATGGGCGAGCGACGCTAGGGCGGGGCGGGAAGGTGGACATCCCTCGTGGCGCGCTTGGCCTCGGGTACTACACCGCCCGCCTAACGGTCCGATCTCCCGGCCGCACGGCGCAGGGGGCCCAGCGGCTCATCATCGTTCCAGCGAAGTGCGCGGCCCCCGAAGCGGTCCTCGGCGGGCGACGCGTGGTTGGGCTCACCGCCAACCTCTACGCGCTGCGAAGCCGCCGCAACTGGGGTGTGGGGGACACCGGGGATCTCGGCGCGCTGGTCGAGTGGGCGGCACACATCGGCGCGGCGTTCATCGGGGTGAATCCGTTGCACGCGCTTCGGAATCGCGGCTCCCACGTGTCGCCATACGGGCCGGTGAGCCGGCTGTTCCGCAACACCCTCTATCTCGACCTCGACGCGATACCGGAAGCGGGGGAGAGCGCCGAGGCGCGCGCCGCGGTCGCGCGTGTGGGCGCGCGGCTCGCCGAGCTCCGCGCCGCGTCGCACGTCGACTACGAAGCGGTGATGGCCGCCAAGCGCCCCGTGCTCGAGGCGCTTCACCGCTCGTTCGTCGAGCACCACGGCGGGAGCAGCACCCCGCGAGGCCGTGCATTCGCGCAATACGTCGCGTCGCAGGGCCAGACGCTGGAAGACTTCGCGACGTGGTGCGCGCTGGACGAGCACCACGAGGGCAGGGTGTGGCAAACATGGCCGCACGATCTCCGCGATCCGCGAACCCGCGCCGTCCAGGCGTTCCGCGAGAAGGCGCGCGATCGCGTTCGCTTCCACCAGTGGATGCAGTTCGAGCTCGATCGGCAGCTCGAGAATGTCCAGGCCCGCGCCCGGGCTCACGGACTTCCGATCGGTCTCTACCAGGATCTGGCGATCGGTGCCGCCAGCGATGGCAGCGACACCTGGATGCACCCCGGTCTCTTTCTCGACGGGGCCGCGATCGGCGCGCCGCCTGATCCGTACGCGGCCGCGGGGCAGAACTGGGGTCTGCCCGTGATCAACCCGCACCGCCTCGCCGCCGACGGCTACGGGTACTGGGCTCGCCTCGTGCGATCCGCGCTCCGGCACGCCGGGGCGCTTCGCATCGATCACGTGCTCGGCCTCTTCCGGCAGTTCTGGATTCCGGCCGGCATGCGCGGGGCCGACGGCGCGTACGTGCGCTTCCCCGGAGATGACCTGTTAGGCATCGCCGCGCTCGAGAGTGTACGCGCCAACGCGCTGATCGTGGGCGAGGACCTGGGCACCGTGCCGCCGGAGGTCCCCCCGGCGCTCGAGCGATGGGGAGTGCTCTCGTCGAAGGTGATGTTCTTCGAGACGGAGCCCGGGCGTGGCCTGTTCAAGCCGCCTCGCGCGTACCCCGCGCTCGCGCTGACGACCGCCAACACCCACGACATGGCGACGATCGCCGCGTTCTGGCGCGAGACCGACATCGACCTGCGGGCGAAAGTCGGCGCCATCCCCACGCGGAGCGCCGTGAGCGCAGCGCGGCGCGAACGAGGGGCGGCTCGTGAGGCACTCGCGACGACCCTGGTCGATGAAGGGCTGTGGCCCGCCACCGAGGCACCGGCGACCGACCTCGCGCTGCGCGAGGCGATGCATGCGTTCCTGCGGCGCACGCCTTCGTGGCTGGTGGGCCTCTCGCTCGACGACCTCGCGGGGGAAGTGGAGCCCGTCAACCTGCCGGGAGTGCCGCCCGACCGCTGGGCGAGCTGGACACGTCGGATGACGATGGGCCTGGAGGACATGCGGGTGAGCGCCGACGTCCAGCGCGCGCTCGGGGTGGAGCGGCAGTGGATTCCATCTCCCTGACCGCGACCTTCCGCGTTCAGCTCAACGCGGACTTCCGGCTGGAGCACGCCCGCGCGCTCGTGCCGTACCTCGAGCGACTCGGCGTGTCGCATCTGTACGCGTCCCCGCTTCTCGCCGCGCGGCCCGGCAGCCTTCACGGGTACGATGTCGTCGATCCCACACGACTCAACCCCGAGCTCGGATCGGAGGAGGATCTGCGCGCGCTCGCAGGCGAGCTCCACAATCGGGGGATGGGCATTCTCCTCGACATCGTGCCGAACCACATGGGCACGGGGCCCGACAATCCCTTCTGGGAAGACCTGCTGGCCAACGGGCGGGAGTCCCGATGGGCGCATTGGTTCGACGTCGACTGGGAATCGGAGCGGTCCTCACTTCATGGTCGCATTCTCGTCCCCGTGCTCGGCGACACGCTCGAAGCGGTGCTGGACCGCGGGGAGCTCTCGCTCGTACGGCAGGGCGACCGCGTTCGCCTGAAGTACTTCGACCGCACCTTCCCGGTCGCGCCGGAGACGGAACACGAGCTGAAGGGCGCCGACCTCGACCGATGGCACGACGGCAAACCCGGGCGTGCGAGGATGCGCCGCCTGGTGGACGCGCAGCGCTATCGACTCGCGTTCTGGAAGCGGGCGTCGATCGCCATCAACTATCGCCGCTTTTTCGACGTCAACGACCTCATCGCGCTCCGCGTGCAGGATCCGGCAGTCTTCCACGAGACCCACGCGCTGGTGCTGCGGTGGATCGAGGATGGGCTGATCGATGGACTGCGCATCGACCACGTCGACGGACTGCTCGATCCGCAGGGCTATCTGGATGCGCTACGCGTCGAGGTGGCTGCACGCCGGGGACGATCGAAGGACGAATTGCCGATCGTCGTCGAGAAGATCCTTTCTCCAGGTGAGCGGCTGCGCGACGGGTGGCCGGTGCAGGGGACGACGGGCTACGAGTTCCTCAACGATCTCGAAGCGGCATTCATCGATCCCGAGGGAGCGGCACAGCTGGAGAAGGACTATCGCCGGCTGGTTGGCGCCCACGCGCGCGGCGGCATCGAAGAGGCCGCGCTGCGCGGCAAGGAGCTGGTACTGCGCGCCGCGCTGGCGGCCGACGTCTCTCGCCTCACCAGATTGTTTCAGCGAGCGGTGCCCACTCGCAAGCCGGCGGAAGGGCGCGGACCGGCAGCCGCGATTCGCCACTTCATCGCGGCGCTCCCGGTCTACCGGACGTACATCGACGGCCGTGGGCCCGTGCACCCCGACGACCGCGCCTTCATCGAGCGCGCATTCGCTCTCGCGCGCGAGCGCTGGGGCGACCGCACCGACCTCGACCGTCTGGCCGACATGCTGGAGTCTCCAGGCACCGGGCCCGCGGCGACCTTCATCGGCCGGCTCCAGCAGACGAGCGGGCCGGCGACGGCGAAGGGTGTCGAGGACACCGCCCTCTATCGTTATGTCCCGCTGGCGTCGCTCAACGAGGTCGGCGGCGATCCCGCGCGCGACCTCGGTCGGGCGGTCGCGGATCTGCACCGCGCGAATCGCGAGCGGCGCGACCGGTGGCCGCAATCGCTTCTCTGCACGTCGACGCACGACACCAAGCGCAGTGCGGACGTCCGATCACGCATCGATGTCTTGAGCGAGATGCCCGACGAGTGGTCGCGGTCCGTTCGCCGGTGGCGACGATTGCTGGCGCGGCACCGCCCGCAGGTGCGTCGCGGCGCCGCGCCCGACGCGGCCACCGAATGGCTCATCTACCAGACGCTCCTCGGCGTGTGGCCCGCGGAGGCGCCGGCCCACGATGCGGCCGCGGCCGTGAAAGATCGCGTCGTGGAGTACCTGGTGAAAGCCAATCGCGAGGCAAAGGTCCGCACGAGCTGGACCTCGCCCGATAATACCTATGAGCGCGCGGTGGAGTCGTACATCACGGCCGCGCTCGAGCACGAGACGTTCGTGACCGAGATGGCGGCGTTCGCTCGCCGCGTTGCCGCCGCGGGACACTGCAACGCGCTCTCGCGCCTGCTGGTGCACCTCACCGCGCCCGGCACGCCCGACATCTATCAGGGCGACGAGATGTGGAATGTCGCCCTCGTGGATCCGGACAATCGGCGCCCGGTGGACTTCGCGGGACGCCGGGACGCGCTCGACCGCCTTCACGACACGGCGGGCTCCGGAGACACCGCGGCCCGCTGCGCCGACATGTTGCGCACCGTCGCCGACGGCCGCCTCAAGATGCACGTGACCCACACCGCGTTGGCGCTGCGCCGCGAGCGGCCGGGACTCTTCATGCGCGGCAAATACACGCCGCTCGACGGTCGCGGCGAGGCGCAGCGGCACGCGCTCGCATTCGGCCGATCGGCGGACGGAACGACCGTCGTCACCGCCGTGACGCGGCTCCCCGATGGGCTGTCTGGTACCGTAGGCATTCCGACGGGCTTGGCGTGGGGCGCCGGGGAGGTCATTTTTCCCGGGAGCGATGTCCCCCATCGCTGGCGGTGCGCGCTGACCGGACTCACCGTAGAAGCACGAGAAGCGGACGGTGGCGCCGCGCTGCTGGCGCGTGAGGTCTTTCTCACGTTGCCGATCGCCCTGCTCATCGCCGAATAACACTCGGAGACTTCATGTCCGCTGGTTCACCACGCGTCGCGTACTTCTCGATGGAAATCGCCCTCGAGCAGGCGCTACCTACCTATAGCGGCGGCCTCGGCGTGCTCGCCGGCGACACGCTCCGCTCGGCGGCCGACCTCGCGCTGCCGGTCGTCGGCGTCACGCTCGCGCATCGCCGCGGGTACTTCCGTCAGCATCTCGACTCACATGGGAACCAGTCGGAGAGTCCCGCCGAATGGTTTCCGGAGCATTCACTCCCGGAGGTTCCCGCCCGGGTGACGGTCGAGGTCGAGGGTCGCCCGGTCCACATCCGCGCCTGGCGGTATGTGGTGCGCGGCGTCTCGCACCACGAGGTGCCGGTCTACCTGCTCGACACCAACGTTCCCGAGAACGCCGAGGGCGATCGGAGCCTCACCGACACGTTGTACGGCGGCGACCATCGCTACCGGCTGTGCCAGGAGGCCGTGTTAGGCATGGGTGGTGCGGCCTTGCTCGCGCAGCTGCATCCCGGCATCGCTCTCCAGCATCACATCAACGAGGGACACGCGTCGCTGCTGATCCTCAGCCTGCTGGAGCGGCGGCTGGGCGGCGAGCAGCGCGCGCCGACCGTCGCCGACATCGAGGCGGTCGCGCGGCAGTGCATGTTCACGACGCACACGCCGGTGCCGGCCGGGCACGATGCCTTTCCCGCCGACCTGGCTCGTGCCGTGCTCGGCGCCCGCATCGCGGGGTTGCTCGATAGCGCCGAGCTGTGGTCCGACGGCAAGCTCAACATGACGTACCTGGCGCTCCGATGCTCGCGGTTCATCAACGCCGTCGCGCATCGCCATAAGGAAGTGTCGCAGGAGATGTTTCCGGGATTCCCGATGTCGGCGGTGACGAACGGGGTGCACGCCGTCACCTGGACGTCGAACGCGATGCGGGAGCTGTTCGACCGGTACCTCCCTGAGTGGCGGCGCGACAACTTCTTTCTCCGGCACGCGTGCACGATTCCGCTCGACGAGATTCGTGAGGCGCATGCGCGCAGCAAGCGCGAGCTCATCGACGAGGTGGTTCAGCGCAGCGGCGTGCAGCTCGATCCGAAGGCGTTCACGATCGGCTTCGCGCGCCGCGCCACGCCGTACAAGCGCGCGGATCTCCTCTTCACCGACTTGGACCGGCTGCGCGCGATCGCCAAGCACGTGGGGCCAATCCAGGTGGTGTACGGGGGCAAGGCGCACCCGCGCGACGGCAACGGCCGCGAGATCATCAAGCGCATCTTCGGAGCGGCGCACGATCTCGGCGCAGCGGTGCGCGTGGTGTACCTCGAGAACTACGACATGAATCTCGGCCGCGTCCTGACGTCGGGATGCGACGTGTGGCTCAACAACCCGATCCCGCCCCTCGAGGCATCCGGCACGAGCGGGATGAAGGCGGCCCTCAATGGCGTTCCGAGCTTCTCCGTTCTCGACGGCTGGTGGATCGAGGGATGCCACGAGGGCACCACGGGGTGGGGAATCGGCGGCGACCGGGAACGGCCTCGCGATCCGTCCGGCGACGCGACCGATCTCTACGAGAAGCTGGAGCGGATGATCCTTCCGATGTTCTATGGCCTCCCGTACTCGTACGCCGCGGTGCGGCGGAACGCGATCGCGGTGAACGGATCGTATTTCAACACGCAGCGGATGGTGCTGCAGTACGCGCACAATGCGTACTTCGTCGACGGCCCGCGATCCCCCACACCGGAAGGCGCCGAAGTCGCGTCGTAGCCAGACAACTTCCGAAGACGTCAGGGGTCAGACGTCAGGTGTCAGTGGTCAGAATGCGGCAGCGGTCTCGCGGACCGACGTACCTGATTACTGATACCTGTCGTCTGAGCCCTGACGTCTTCGGAGTTGAGCAGGGCTCGTGCGTCCGAGCAAATCGGCTGAGTCCCCGAACCCCGCCCGTTACTTCGGGTTTCCGTCGTGCGTCTCCATCACGCTCGCCCCTATCCGGAGCGCTGAATGGGCACCACGCGGGTCCACCAGAAGCTCGACATCGAAGCAGTGCTGAGGCCCAGTCGATGGGCCAGCGGCATGCAGGTCATCGGCGCCATTCCGGCGCATGTGGCTGGGCAGCTTGGACTGCCGCCCACGGCCCGCAGCGTGTGGCTGCACGAGCAGACGGTTGCACACATCACGGACCAGCGGAACCTGACGATCGCGGACTCGGAGTTCGTGTTCGAGTACATGCCGGCCGCGGTGCTGCATCCGATGTTCTGTGGGCGGGAGTACAAGGGCGACGCGCTTCGAATCTCGCTCGCCGAGTACGTGCGCACCGAGCGGCGGTATCTGTACCTGAGCGCGACGGTGGTCGGCGCGGGAGACCGCGACGAAGTCTGGGTGAGCTCGGGGTATCCGATGTGTGAAGAGACGCTGCGGCGGTATCTCCGCTGCGGCCGATTGCAGGGTGTGAATGCAGGGGGGCTCGAGGGCGGAAAGACGCGCACCGCCAGGCGGCTCCAGTTGGGAGCCGCGACACAGATGCCGTGAAGGGCGCGCCCGGCCGACTTCCCTGACGTGATTCCCCCGGTTGCCAAGCAGCCGGGGGATTTTCGTTCGAGGCAACGTCCGAAGACCTCAGGGATCAGACGTCAGGTGTCAGGAGTCAGAACCCCGGCTGCACGTGCCGTTGCAGTGTCCTGACAGCTGATACCTGACGTCTGATCCCTGACGTCTTCGGGTACTACCTACGGGTTCGGCGTCGCCGGGGGCGGATTCCCGCCGCCAGCATCCCCGCCTCCAGCGGGCGTTTCGACCTCGATCCGCGTCTCGTCGCCACCGCCGCCAGGTCCGCCGGCGAAAACGAACCACGCGATGAGCGCAACCACCACCAGTACCACGATTGCCCAGATCCAACCGGAACTGCCAGTACCGCCTCCGGGGCTCTGGTTCACTTGTACGTCGGCCATGGCTTTCCTCCTCGAATGGGCCGATTCCCGCGCCGGCCTCGCCGCGGGTAGGCGTAAGCGCCCCCGTGATATGCAAGGGAAACGCCAGTGCGGGCTAGCCCCTGGCCCGCCGGGGGAGCCGGAGGAGGAGCAGGACGGCAAAAATAGCCGCGTAAATCAGAGGCTCGCGGATGTCCTTCTTTACCGCCCACAGAAAGTGGATCGTCCCGAGCGCGGCGACCGCCCAAATCAGGCGGTGGAGGCGCTTCCATCGGCGTCCCAGCCGCCGGATCGCGCCCTTCGTCGACGTCACGGCGAGGGGGATCATCAACACGAAGGCCGTCATCCCGACCGTGATGTACAGATGCTCCGCGACATCCTCGACGATGTCACCGAGGTCGAAGAACATGTCGAGGCCGATGTACATCGACAGGTGCACGCATGCGTAGCCGAACGTGACCAGCCCGAGCGTGCGACGGTGCCGGGCGAGCCAGTTCCAGCCCGTGAGGCGCCGGAGCGGAGTGACGGTGAGGGTCAGCGCGAGAAACCGGAGCGTCCAGAGCCCGGTTTGAATCTCGAGCTCCTCGATGGGGTTCGCGCCGAGGTCATCGGCCAGGGCGCGACGGGCCAGCCAGGCGATGGGGAGGAGGCAGACGACGAGGAGCGAAACCGTCGCGAGGCGCCGGCCGTGCGACCGCTGCCCCTCGCGCGGGATCGCCGTCGCCGTCAGAAGAACTTCCTCAGATCCATTCCCGCGTACAGGCGCGCGACCTGGTCGCCGTAGCCGTTGAAGGGCAATGTCGCGCGACGGCGGAACTCGCCGATGCGCCGCTCCTTGGCCTGACTCCAGCGGGGGTGGTCGACCTCGGGATTGACGTTGGCGTAGAAGCCGTACTCGTCAGGCGCGGCGTCGTTCCAGGCGGTGCGCGGCTGCGTCTCCACGAAGCGCATCTTCACGATCGACTTGACGCCCTTGAAGCCGTACTTCCACGGCACGACCAGTCGCAGGGGTGCGCCGTTCTGATTCGGGAGCACCTTCCCGTACAGCCCGGCGACGAGGATCGTCAACGGGTGCATCGCCTCGTCGAGTCGCAGCCCTTCCGTGTACGGCCAATTCAGGACCTGCCGCCGCTGCCCGGGCATCTGCCGGGGGTCGTGCAGGGTGGTGAACTCGATGTATTTCGCGCTCGACGTCGGCTCCACGCGCTTGATCAGGTCGGCGAGGGGGAAGCCCATCCAGGGAATCACCATCGACCACGCCTCGACACACCGCATCCGGTAAACTCGCTCCTCGAGCTTGTGCGGCTTGAGGAAGTCCTCGATCGCGTACACGGCCGGCTTCTTGATGTGACCTTCGATCGCGATCGACCAGGGTCGCGTGCGAAGCGTGTGGGCATTCTTCGCCGGCTCGTCCTTGTCGGTGCCGAACTCGTAGAAGTTGTTGTAGGTCGTGACGTCTTCGTAGGAGGTGGGCTTGTCATCGCCTTGCGACGCGCTGCCACGGTCCCCGAGCGTTGCCAGAGGCGCCCCGGCGCCGAGCGCGGCGAGCCCGATTCCCGCGCGCGTGATGAAACGCCGACGATCGAGATACGTCGCCTCGTCGGTGATGTCGCAGGCGCGAATGTCGGGGGGGCGCTTGATCAGCATGGGGACTCCGCGAAAGGGCTCTGGTAGAATACATCTCGCTGGGTGCCAAGTTCCAGAGCGTGCCCTCGACACCGCGCTCACCGGTACATATCCTCGCCACGTTCCCACTCGAGGTACGTCATGACACGATCCCTGTGCTCCGCCACTGCCCTGTGCACCGTGTTGCTCGCATGCTCGGCCGCCACCGTGCCGCAGGCGGGGAGACTCACATGTGACAGCGGCAACGGCGGCATCACGCTGCCCAATGGATTCTGCGCGATGGTGGTTGCGGACAGCCTTGGTCCGGCGCGCCACATTGCCGTGAGTAGCGACGGCGACCTGTTCGTCGCGCTTCGAAACGTGCGCGACAGCCGGGGCGGCATCGTCGCGTTGCGCGACACGAATGGCGACGGTCGCATGGACGTGCGCGAGCGGTTCGGCGACAACGGAGGGTCGGGGATCGCGCTTCGTGGTGCGGACCTGTTTTTCGCGACTGACGATGCCGTGCTCCGCTATGCCATTCCGCGCGCCGGTCTCCGCCCCGCTGGCGCGGCCGACACCGTGGTCGGCCAACTGCCGACCGGACGCAGCCACACGGCGAAGACCATCGCCCTCCGCGGCGCCGATCTGTTCGTCAACATCGGGTCTCCGACCAACGCCTGTCAGGTGCAGGACCGGCGGCTGGAGTCACCTGGCCAGGACCCGTGTCCCGATCTCGAGACCCGCGCCGGGATTTGGCGCTTCGAAGCCGCGCGCACGCGCCAGACGCAAGCCGACGGTGAGCGGTGGGCCACTGGCATTCGGAACGCCGTCGCGATCACCGTGGATCCTTCGACCAACACCCTCTGGGCCGCCCAACACGGGCGCGATCAGCTGGTGCAGAACTGGCCGGCGCATTTCGACACGACCGAGAGCGCGGAGCTGCCCGCCGAGGAGCTCTTCCGGGTGGAGCGCGGCGATGATTTCGGATGGCCCTACTGCTTCTACGATGGGCTCGCGAAGCGGAAGGTGCTGGCACCCGAGTATGGCGGTGATGGGCAGCAGGTGGGGCGGTGCGCGACCGTGAAGGGCCCGGTGGCAGCGATGCCGGCGCACTGGGCGCCTAACGGGGTCCTGATCTACCGCGGCTCGCAGTTTCCGGCGCGCTTCCAGGGAGGGGCGTTCATCGCGTTCCACGGATCATGGAATCGTGCGCCGCGTCCGCAGGGCGGGTACAATGTCGTGTTTGTCCCGCTGACGGGTGGGGCCGCGGGACCGTACGAGGTCTTCGCGACGGGGTTCGCGGGAGACTCGGTGCAGCCCAACGGCGCTCGGCACCGGCCGGTCGGTCTCGCACTGGGCCCGGACGGGTCGCTCTACATCAGCGACGATCGTGGCGGGCGGATCTGGAGAGTGAGATGGATGGGAAGCCGATGAGGAACGAGCGGTGAGCAGTGAGGAAATCGAGCGTCGGTCCCGGCTCCGTCGATTTCCTCACTCCTCATGCCTCATTGCCTGGGCTCCGAGATCGCGATCGATCCCATGGCGGCGTCGCGCATCGCGCCGAGCAGTGTCGACACGTCGCTCCGGGTCATGACGATGTAGACGCGACGCTCGCGCGCGGCCTCGACGGCATAGAGCGCGAAGCGCGACGCGCCGTCGCGATCGATGCGGTCGATCATCATCGACATGCCAGGACCGAGCGAGAGGTACGGCGACTTGTACTCGATCTTGGTCGAGCCGTCGGGATACTCGTAGGTCACCGCGGCGAGGGCGACGCCTCGCTGTCCGTCGACGAGCGCCCAGGAGCTGTCGGTCCAGCGGGCCAGCACGTCGGCATCGACGGCGCCCGTGATGCGAGCCATCCCGCGCCACGCCTCCACCAGAACCTTTCCATCCGTCACCGGCCCGACGGTGAGCATCGTCGTGCCGATGCGCATCCGGGTCTGCCCGGGCACGAGCGACTGCGCCGCCGACGCGGATGCGCCGACGATCAGTGCGATGATGACGGCGGTTCGTGCGAGCGTGTGCTGCATGTCCTCCTCCAGAGGCCGCACGGGCGCACCTGACGCCCGGTATCCTTCCAGAGGACGGCAATCCGTCGCGAAAGGCAACACCAGGGAGCGCCGTGCGGATTGCTGATCGGCATCCCCCATCCGCGATCCGCGCTCGATCTCACCTCGTCCGTCTCGCCACGTGCGCCGCCTCGCGCAGCGCGGCCAGGAAGCCGCGCGCCTGCGATGTGCGCATCGGCACCATCGCGGCGCTGTGGTCGCCCACCCAGGCGGTGAGATAGAGACGGGAGCCGCGGTCGGTAGCCCGCCGCGTGAGCTCGAGGCCGCTGCGATACGAGGGATCGGCGTGCCGGAGCACCGGCGTCGACTGCTCCACCGGCGAGCCGTTAGGCGCATGCAAGCCATCGGCGATGAACGCCGTGGCGGTGTCGAGCCATCGCTCGATCGAGCGCGAGTCGAGGTAGACGACGATCGCCTGCGGCCGTCGCCAGAGGAACACCTCCACCCGTGGCGCATCGGCGCTGATACGCAGCGTGACATCGTCGACGTTGTACTCGGCGATCGTGCGCGTCGCCGGGAGCGTGCCCTGCCCCGGCGCGATGGTAGAGACGAGCGGCAACAGCAGCAGCGAGAGGAACGGCAACCGACTCATAACGCGATGTGTCAGGGGAACGAGCATCATCTCCGCGGCGTGTGCCGACGGGGGAAACGCACCGCTGCGGTGAACAGCCAAAAATGCACGGTAAAAGGCTTTCGCTCCAGTTGTCGCACTCGCATCACCATTTCACACTGCACACTGCGCGGGGCGTAGTTGTTGCGATCGCCTTCGTACATTGACTCGTACACGGTGGAGGGTTCATGCGTATGCTCAGACATCTGCTGGTCGTGTCGCTCGCCGTCGGTTTCACGGTCGCGTGCGACGACGACCCCGAAGCTCCGGAAGCCGAGGTCTACACGGCGGCACTGTCGGGCGGCAGTGAGACGCCGCCAGTAACGACCACGGCCACGGGGACTGCCACGTTCACGGTGGAAGGAAACAACGTGGCGTATGCCGTCACCATCACAGGATGGCCGGCGGGCCGTACGGTCACGGCGGCGCACATTCACGCCGCCCCGGCGACAGGCCAGACCACGGGCTCCCCGATTCTCCACTTCGACGGAGGAAACGCGATGACGACCACCGGGGGCTCCGGAACGATCGCTGCCCCGCAGGCGGTGATCGATCAGATTCGGGCCGGGGGCACGTACTTCAACGTGCACAGCAGCGTCAACGCGGGCGGCGAGATTCGCGGTACGCTCATCCCGCAGTAGGGGCCTCACCGCGCGGCGGAATGGTCGGGCGCTGGCATCTCGCCGGCGCCCGACGTGTGTTGGGAAGCGAGCGGCCCGCGGAACGCGACCAAGGTCGCCGCAAGCCAACAGAGTCCGACGAGGACGCCGCCGAGAATGTCAGTAGGCCAGTGTACGCCGAGATACAGCCGGGAGTACAGGCTCACGAGCAGCAGCGCGACGGCGGCGTACGTCGGCCAGCCCCAGTCGCGCTCTCGCCGCAACAGGATCGCCACCGTCAACAGCACGGACACGCTCGCGATGGCATGCCCGCTGGGAAAGGCGGCCCACGCGTGCTGCCCGCGCATCTCGAACAGATCGGGCCGCGGCCGATCGAAGATGCCCTTCAACACGGCGTTGAGGGTGAAGCTGCCGAGCTGCACCGTGACGAGGTGCGCGGCGAGATCGGGGCGCTTTCGCCTGACGAGCAGCCACAGCGAGACGGCGACGACGAGCGGGAGCAGCGTGATGTTGGTGCCGAGCCAAGGCAAGACGAGCATCAGCGTGTCGAAGGGCTCCGGGAACCTCACGTGCGTCCGAAGCAGAAACGCGCGCTCCCACTCGAGTCCCTGGTCCCAGTTGCCGGTGCGCCGCATGAGCTGAGCGAACAGGCTCCCGACGAGCAGCGACCCGAAGTAGCCGGCGACGATCCAGCTGCTCGTCCACACCAGG
>DATBIU010000213.1:0-30478 GCA_036556765.1 Gemmatimonadaceae bacterium
AGAGCGGTTTGGGGGTTCCCGCAGGTGGGCGCCATATAGTGCGGGCAGGATTACCAGTGTCAAGACCTTGTAATCCCCACGTCGCGTAGAGGCAATGAAAGTGTTAGCGACCTGTGACGCCGCGATGCGCCCACCCGCGCAGCGCGGCGCCCCCAATCGAGCTCGCGCCGGAGCTACGGCCCCTGGAGGAGGTACTTCTCGGCGTACCGCGTGATCGAGTCGGTGATCACGCGCATCGCCTTCTCGCTCTTCTCCCAACCGACGGTCTGCACACGCCGGCCTTCCAGGTCCTTGTAGATGTGGAAGAAGTGCTCGACTTCCTTGAGGTAGTGCTGCGGGATGTCGGCGATGTCGAAGTACTCGCCGTAGTACGGATCGTGGCTCGGCACGGCCAGGATCTTGTCGTCCGGCTCGCCGCGATCGCGCATCATCAGCACCCCGATCGGCCGGGCGTCGATCTGACATCCGGGAAAGGTCGGCTCGTTGACGAGCACGAGGATGTCGCACGGATCGCCATCCTCGTGGAGCGTCCGGGGAATGAAGCCGTAGTCGCCGGGATAGTGCACGGCGGAGTACAGCACCCGGTCGAGGCGCATGAGCCCCGATTCCTTGTCCAGCTCGTACTTGTTGCGGCTGCCCGATGGGATTTCGATCACCGCCGTGACTTCCTCCGGCGGGTGCCTGCCGGGGGCAAGGTCGCGCCAGGGGTGAATCACGTCGTGACGCGCTCCATCGTCCCCTTGAACGCCATCGGGTCCTCGGCCACGCCGAAGTTGTCGGCGGCGAGGCGCGCGACCCGGTCGAGATCGTCGGCCGAGAGATCGTCGAGATCGATCGCGCCGGCGAACTCGCCTAACTGCTCGGCGTCGTAGATGTTCGGCAGCGCCGATACCACGCGCGGCTCGGCGAGCAGCCACTTGAGCGCCGCCTGCCCGAGCGTCATGCGCGCGGTGAGAAACTCGAGGGTGCGGATTTTTTGCAGGCCGTTGACGAGCCACGAACGGGGCCGGTGCCGCCGGTGATCGTTCGGCGGAAACACCGTGTCCTCGGTGTACTTTCCCTCGAGCATCCCCGACGCGTGCGTCACGCGGATGTTGAACACGCAGTCGGGGGCGTGCGCGCGCGCCGCCTCGATCATCGCCGTCCCCGGATGCTGCTCGAGGATGTTCCAGATCATCTGAATCGTGTTGATGTCGGGCTCGCGCTCGACGAGCTCTACGGCCTCGTAGAGCCACCCGATGGCCGGTCCGAACGCGGCGCCCCACGCGCGGACCTTCCCCTCCTGGCGCAGCTCGCGCAGCGTCTGCCAGATGGCAGCATCGCGCACGTGCTCCATCTTCACGTTGTGCAGCTGGAGCACGTCGATGTAATCCGTCTCCAGGCGCTGGAGACACTGCTCGACGGCGAAGCGCATGTACTCCGCGTCGAAGCGCTGTGGCAGCTCGCTCTGTCCGCGTCGCTGTCCACGCGCGCCGGCGTCGTAGATGTCGTAACCGATCTTGGTCCCGATCACGATGTCGGCGCGGCGGTCTCGAAATGCTTCAGCCAGCTGCCGCTCGCTCCGCCCATCGCCGTACGTGTCGGCGGCGTCGAAGAACGTGATGCCGTGGTCGTCGAGGGCCGCGCGCATGAGCGCGATCGCATCGCTGTCGGACTTTTCGCCCCACCAGCCCGTGGACAGGGTCCAGAGGCCGAAGCCCAGCTCACTGACGGTGACGCCGGTACCGGGGAAGGATCGATAGCGCATGGTGAATCCTATTCGACGTAGCCGTTGGTGAGCCGCGTCGCCGCGGCGGCGGCGAAGTACGTCACGATCATGTCGGCGCCCGCTCGCCGGATGCCGAGGAGCGACTCCATCATCGCGCGATCCCCGTCGATCCAGCCGCGGTCCGCGGCCGCTTGAATCATAGCGTATTCCCCACTCACCTGATACGCCGCGACGGGATGGCCGGTCTCGCGCTTGACGTGCGCGATGACGTCGAGATAGGGCCCGGCCGGCTTCACCATCACGATATCGGCGCCTTCGTCGATGTCGAGCCGCGCCTCCCGCACCGCTTCGCGCGCGTTCGCGGCATCCATCTGGTAGCCACGCCGGTCGCCACTCCGCGGCGTGGATTCCGCGGCCTCGCGAAACGGGCCGTAGAGCGCGGATGCGAACTTCGCCGCGTACGAGAGAATCGCCGTGTCCGCGTGCCCCCCTCCGTCGAGTGCCTCACGAATGGCCCGAACGCGGCCGTCCATCATGTCGCTCGGCGCCACGATGTCCGCTCCCGCCTCGGCGAAGGAGAGGGCACACCGCGCCAGCAAGGGGAGCGTCGCGTCGTTGTCGACGTGGCCGTCGCGCAGCACGCCGCAGTGCCCGTGATCCGTGTACTCGCACAGGCAGACGTCGGCGATGCGCACGAGGTTGGGCAGCTCGCGAGCCAGGGCGCGCAGCGCCTGATGCACGGGGCCGCGCGCGTCCCACGCCGACGATCCCGTCGCATCCTTGGTGTCCGGGATGCCGAACAGGATGACGGCTCCAACGCCGGCGCGAGCCGCCCGCTCCGCGTCACGCAGCAGCTCATCGACAGAGCTTTGCGCCACACCCGGCATGGACGCGATGGCGCGGCGCACCCCGGACCCCGACCGGACGAACAGCGGCAGGATGAGCTGCGACGGATGGACACGCGTCTCGCGCACGAGGGCGCGAAGGGCGGCGGTGCGGCGCAGCCGGCGAGGGCGGTACTCGGGATGCTGGGGCATCGACGTCGCGTCGACCTATTCCGGTGCCGGAACCGGTACCTTCGACTCGCCGCGCAACCGCTCGAGGATGTACCGGCCGCCCCGTGACAGGATGTCATACGCCACGCGACGCCCCGCGCCTTCCGGATTGTCGGCGGCGACCGGCGCATGGCCTCGCACGAGGTGGGTGCCACGCGGGTCGGAGATGAACGCGTGCAATACCAGGCCATTGGAGTCGGTCATGGCCAGCGCACCGATCGGAACCTGGCAGCCCCCCTCCATCTCGGCGAGACATGCCCGCTCGGCCCGGACGGCGATGCCCGTCGGCGCATGGTCGAGCGGCGCGAGCAGCTCACGCATACGCCCGTCATCCTCGCGCGCCTGCACGGCGATGGCGCCCTGCCCGGCCGCGGGGAGCCACGCCGGCGCCTCGAGGATTTCGTCGATTCGCTGATGCACATCGAGTCGATACAAGCCGGCGACGGCGAGAATCGCGGCGTGCACCTGACCGTCATCGACCTTGCGCAAACGCGTCGGGACGTTGCCTCGCAGGTCCACCACCTCGAGGTCGGACCGCCGGGCGAGAAGCAGGGCGCGCCGCCGGAGGCTCGAGGTGCCGACACGACTCCCGCGAGGCAGCTCATCGATCGACCCGACGCCAAGAGAATCGTTCACGATGAGCGCATCACGGGGATCTTCGCGCTCGAGAATGGCGGCGATGACCACGCCCTCTGGCGACTCGGTGGGAAGATCCTTCAACGAATGGACGCAACACTCGACCTTTCCCGATCGCAGCGCGTTCTCCAGCTCCTTCGTGAACAGCCCCTTCGCGCCGATCGCGCTGAGCGGCTCGTCGATGCGCTTGTCGCCGGCGGTCTTGAACGTGACGAGCTCGGTCTTCACGTCGCGCTCCGCGAGCGCGGCCTGCACCTGGCGGGCCTGGCGCAGCGCCAGCTCGGAGGCGCGGGTCGCGATGCGGATTACGTCAGCGTCCCGGGCCAATCGCGAGTGGACTCGATGAGATCGCGCTCCCACGCCGCATGCTCGGGGACGAAATACGGCACGCGGGTCTTCTTGAACTCGCGCAGCGAGTAGAGGACGACGTGCTCGGTGACGCCCGTCTCCTTCGCGATCGCGTCGGCCACCGCCTCCACTTCGGCCTCGCTGCGCCCGTGGATCATCGTGAAGTGCGAGTACGGCCAATGCGGGTAGGTTGGGCGCTTGTAGCAGTGCGACACGGCGCGATAGCTCGCCATCATGCGGCCCACTTCCTCGGCGCGCTCGGGCGGCACCTTCCACACAGCCATCCCGTTGGAGATGAAGCCAGCCTTCTGGTGGCGAAGCACTGCGGCGAAGCGGCGCATGCGGCCCTCGCGAATGAACCGCTCGGCCTCCCCGATGAGCGCGTCGATCGAAAGCGAGGCTTCGTCGGCCCACACGACGAACGGCTCGGGAACGAGCGGCACGTCCCGCTGCAGCACGCGCACCAGCTCGATGTCGCGCGCAGTGGGCATCCGCGACGCGCGAACCTCGAGGACTTCCTCCTTGGTGCCGCCGCGCGCGCTCGGGGGAGCCGCCCGCGCGTCGGACTGCGCCCCGCGCTCGACGTCCAGCTGCACGCCGATCTTGTAGAGCGCGAGCGTCGGCAGCAGCGCGTAATGGTCGGCGCGTACCTTCCACGCCAGCCGCGCGACCTGCTCCTCGAGAGAGAGCTGCGCGTCCGCCGGCACGGCGATCGTGAACCAGATGTTGAACTGTCCCGACCGCTCGTAGTTGTGGCTGATGCCTGGATTGCGATTGAGCTCCGCCGCCGCGCTCTCCAACTGATCGGGCGGGACCTTGAACGCGACGAGCATGGAGTCGTACCCGAGCTTGCGCGTATCGAAGATCGCCGAGATCTGCCGAATCACCGGCGCGTCGCCAGCATGGAGTCGACGAGCCCGATCGAGCATCTCCGCCTCGTCGATACCGATGCGGTCCCCGAGCGCCGCGAACGGACGCCGAACCAGCGGGAACTCGCGCTGAATCTCGTTGAGGATGCGCGCGTCGACGTCGTCCGTCGCCACACCGATCGGCAGGTCACGATCGGTGACTGTCGTTTCGGCACTCATGCGCGGCAATCTAATGGAAAAGCGCCAAGGGCGCTGGAATGGCGCCAAGGGCGCTGGAGCAGCGCTGGGTTCTCAGCCTACGTCCAGCGCTTTTCCAGCGCTTTTCCAGCGCTTCTCCAGCGCTTCTCCAGCGCTTCTCCAGCGCTTTCGTTCCTTTGTGACCCACGTCCATTGACGCTCCCCATGCGACCGAATACGTTCGCAATGAGCGCCGAGTGCGCGCGGCGATGCGGCCAGCGCAGGCTCGTGAGGAGGCACCCATGATGACGGAATTGAACGCTACCGATCGCGCGCGACTTCGCGCGCAAATCATAGATGAGGGGCTGAGCCGGGCGATCATTGCGCACTTGCGTGGGGCGCCGCGCGCGGAGCTCCGCCAGGCAGTCGCGACGTTCGTCGGCGACGCCAAGCGAACGATGACGCCGCCGCAGGACGTGATCGCGTCGATCAAGGCCCACGTGCAGCGTGAGGCGCAGCCGCACATGGACGCCGAGGAGTATCCGCGCCTGGTGGAGTTGGTCGTCGGGTGGGGAATCGAGGAGTACTACCGGGAACGGTAAGGCGTCCTGGAGCTGGTCCGCAGGGATGAGGAACCTGAGTCGCCACGGCTAATGCCGTGGCTTTTTTGTTCTTCACGGATTTCCGGGAAAGCCCCACACGCCGGAGCCACGGACAGCCGAACGGCGAACTGACCCGTATGACAACACGAATGGCCCGAATCGCTCCTGGCGCCGCGCCGCTCAGCGGCCCCCGATGTCCTCGTTCAGTACCGGCTTCACATCGACGATGGGCGTTCCGTTGACCGCCTCGAGCGCGCGCACCTGCACTCGAGTCCCGTCGACCGCGGTGATCTTCACCCGGTGCAGCCCGATCGGATTCGGGCGATGCGGAGACCGGGTACTGAAGACGCCTTCCATCTCACGCGATGTGTCGCCTCGCGGGTGCACTCTCAGCGCGTCTCGGCGGGCACGATCGAGCCACGTGATGACGATGACCTCATCGCCAGGTTGAAGGCTCCGCAGCGCCTCGAGCATGGCGGGCTCGAAGACCAGCCAGGCGGGCGGCGCACCTTCGTCCGGTTGTCGCGGGGCCGACTCGAGGTCGGTGAGTGTGGATTCCACGCGCCCGATCGCCCTGAGCTCGAAGCTCGCCACGCTAGCCTCCGGTTCGGGATGCCCAAGCGCTTGCGCGAGGACGAGAAAGAAAGAAGAACAGCCGCGCTAGCGGCGGACCTTGGTCAGGGCAGCGATCAGTCCCGCGATGGTCGATTCCTCGGCTTCCACCGCTACGCGCAGCCCGAGCGCTCGCGCCGCGGCGGACGTCACCGGGCCGATCGACGCCACCGGAGCCGCGCGCGCAGCGTCCGCGCCCACGGCGTCGACGAAGTACCGCGCCGTCGAGCTCGACGTCAGCGTCACCAGGTCGACGTCACCCGCGGTGAGCCGCGCGGCGACGCGCGCCGCACCCTCGCCGTCCATCACCGTCCGATAGATCGCTACGACGTCGACCCGCGCACCGAGCGCGCGCAATCCGTCTGGCAGCACATCGCGCGCGTCGGCGGCGCGGGGGAGGAGCACCCGGCGTCCGCCCACGTCGTCACGCGTCGCCAGCGCCTCCACCAGCGACTCAGCGACGAACCGTTGCGGGACGACATCCGCCGCCACGCCGCGATGCAGTAGTGCGTCCGCGGTCGCTCGCCCGATCGCGGCAACCCGGACGCCGCCTAACGTGCGCGCATCGAGCCCCCGCGCACGCATCGCGCTCCAGACGACCTCCACCGCGTTCTGGCTGGTGAAGATCATCCAGTCGTACTCGGGCGCCATCGCGAGCGCGCGGTCGAGCGGCCCGGGATCCAGCGGCTCGAGGCGAATCGCCGGCATCTCGATCACGTGCGCGCCAAGCTCGCGGAGACGTGCGGAAAGGGACGACGCCTGCACCCGCGCCCGCGTGACGACGATGCGCACCCCGGCCAGCGGTCGCCGATCGAACCACTCGATCTCGTCGCGCAGGCCCACGACGTCGCCCACGATCGCAATCGCCGGCGCGGCGACGCTGGCCTCACGAGCGCGGTCCGCAATGGTCGCCAATGTCCCCATGATCACGCGCTGCGCCGGGTAGGTGGCGCGCTCAATAACCGCGGCCGGCGTGTCGGCGCGCCGCCCGCCCGCCATCAGCTCACGCACGACGTCCGCGAGTGTGCGCACTCCCATGTAGAGCACGAGCGTCGCGTTCGTGCGCGCGAGCGCGCGCCAGTCGGTACCGCGCTCGCCCTTCTCCGGATCCTCGTGGCCAGTCACGAGCGTCACTGCGGTCGCGGACCCGCGGTGCGTCACGGGAATTCCCGCGTAGGCTGGGCCCGCCACGCCCGCGGTAATCCCGGGCACGATCTCGAACGGGATGCCGACCTTCGCCAGCGCCTGCGCCTCTTCGCCGCCGCGTCCGAACACGAACGGATCGCCGCCCTTGAGGCGAACGACGCGCCGGCCCTCGCGCGCCAGCCTCACGAGCAACTGCTCGATGTCCCCCTGCCGCGCCGAGGCGCTGTCGCCGCCGCGCTTCCCGACGAAGTGGCGGGTCACGTCGCCACCGCCGAGCTCCGCATCCAGCATTTCCTCGTTCACCAGGGCGTCGTATACGACGTCGTCGCAGGACTGCAGAAGCTCGCGCGCCCGAATGGTCAACAGGCCCGGATCGCCCGGGCCCGCGCCGACGAGGTACACCGTGCCGATCGTCATCCCGCGATCAGCGCGCGTCGCGAAAGTACACGGCCGCGTAGCGCGGACTTCGCTGTCGCAGCGCGTCGCGCACGTCGGCGATGGCGGTGGCGCGTACGGCGAGGTGCGCGGCGTGCGAATGGCGCAGTGAGTGGGGACCGATCGCGGCGGTCGTGTCCTCCGGCAGCCCGGCGGCGCGGGCGATGCGCTTGAGACGATCCCACGCCCGCTGTCGCGACGTGTGCAGCCGCGTGCGCGGATGGATGAAGACGAACGCCCGGTCGCGCGCGCGGCTCGGCGCCGGTCGCTCCGCGAGCCAGCGCGCCATCCACGCGGCCGGCTCCCCCTCGAGCGTCACCCGCGACGTCGCGCCGCGCCGCCCGACGACGTCCAGATGCATCACGCGCGGCCCTCCGCGCACGGCGGTCTTCGTCAGGTTCACCGCCTCAGACACCAGCAGGGCCCCGTGGTAGCACAGGCCGTACAGGGCGAGATCCATGCGTGCCGCGGCATCGTCGCGCGCACGCGCGACGAGCCAGTCGAACAGTGTATCGATCTGCGCCACCGGAATGACGTGCGGCGCACGCGGCTCGGGAACGGGCTCGTCGAGCAGCTCGGCGGGCCCCGGCGCCCGGAGCGATTCCTCGGCGATCAGGTAGCGATAGAACGTCTTGATCGATTGCAGATGGCGTCGCACGGTCGGCGGCGCCCACGCGTCGTGCGCTACACGCGCCGCGAGATACTCGCGCAGGTCGCGCGTCGAGAGATCCTCGACGGGACGAGGCGCATACGCGCGCACGACATCGGCAACGTCAGCGTGGTACGCATCGATCGTCGCCGGCGCCCGACCCATCCTCTCGAGCCAGGCGCTGAAGCGGTGAACCGGGTCGAAGTTCGGCTCGGGATGAACCTCGGGATGCTGTGACGCGGGCGCCTGGTCGGTCACGACGCGAGCCGGGATCAGGGGAGGTTCGACGCCTCGTCGATCTTGCGCGCCAGATCGTTCAGGTCGAACGGCTTCGTCATGAACGAGGTCCGCCCGAGCGCGAGCATCGAGACGAGCGGCCCCATGCTGACGTAGGCCGTGGTGATGATCACCGGGACCTGCGGATCGATCTCGCGCACCTTGCGCATGACCTCGATGCCGTCGGTGTCGGGGAGTCGCAGGTCGAGCACGACCACCTCCGGCGCGAACGGCTTGACCTTCGTCACCGCCTCCGCGCCGCTGGCGGCGAACTCCATGGCGTATCGGTCGGCGAAGAAGCGTTCGTATGATTTGCGCAGCGTCGCTTCATCCTCGATGAACATGACGCGCGGCAGGCTCTCGGGCATGGAGATACGGTAACGAGGAAGCGTGTCGGGACAAAGGTGCTCGACGTCCGCGAGGTGCTCAAGGTGCTCGACGCCGGCGTCGAGAGCACCCAACGGAAAACGGCCGGCTGCGTCGTCGCAGCCGACCGTTTTCGTTCCACAGGAGCACCCTCCCCCACTCCGCGCCGCCCCCCGACGGCGCGGTCCCCCACCCACATCCTGACCACGTATCGCTTATGCGGCCTCGACAACGAAGAGGTGCAGCAGCTCGGTCAACGCCAGAAGCGTGAGAACCTCTTCCGTCACGTTCACCAGCTTCACCGTCATCCCGCTCTGCTTCGCGCGGTTCTGGATCGCCACGAGCGTTCCCAGCCCAGTCGCATCCATCTCCGTCGTCGCAGCGAGATCGAGAATGATCACCTTCGCCTCGCGCCCCGCCGTCTCGATCGCACTGACCGCCGCGTTGCGGAACTCTGCGCGCGTCTCGGCAACCAGACGCATCGGTGCGGTCAGAATCTTCTCTTCGTTGATCGTGTTCATGTCCCTTGCCCTCGACACCTCGGTCGATGTGCTGGGGCACGCAGCCGGCGATGAACACGCTCCGAAAACCGGGCCCGGGAGCCCGACCTTCTTCACCTTCGGCAACCGGACGATCTCCTGCCCAACGGCACCGGGAGATTCCTGGCTTTGCGGCCCCGCCTCACGACGGGTGTGCTATTATCGGGTGATACGACTTTCTCCTGTCGCCCACTTCTAAAGCGAAGGTGGTGCCACAAATCGAGACGCTGCGTAACCTCATATACAGCATCGTGTTACAGTCGGACAAACCACCCAACACCCCGTCGCCAGGCGGTGCACTTTGCGGCGATTCGGGAAAATCGCCACATTGGGGGCCTCGCTCACCCTACCTCCCCAACTCCATGTCAGATCTCGACGTCCTCCTCACCGAGGATCGCCGGTTTCCGCCCCCTGAGAGCTTTCGCCGACTCGCCACCGTCTCCAGCGAGGAGCTCTACGACTACGCATCCCGCGATCCGGAGAGCTTCTGGACGAAGATGGCCGAGGAGGTCGAATGGGCGAGGCGCTGGGATCGCGTGCTCGAGTGGAAGCCGCCGCGCGCCAAGTGGTTCCTCGGCGGTAAGCTCAACGCCTCGGTCAACTGTGTCGACCGGCACGTGCGGGGCGCGCGGCGCAACAAGGCGGCGCTGATCTGGGAGGGAGAGCCGGGCGACCGCCGGACGCTGACGTACTGGGACCTCTACCGCGAGGTCAACCGCTTCGCGAGCGTCCTCAAGAACCTGGGGGTCCGGCGGGGAGACCGGGTCGCGATCTACCTGCCGATGATCCCCGAGGTCGTCGTCGCGATGCTCGCGTGCGCGCGCATTGGCGCGATCCACTCGGTCGTGTTCGGCGGGTTCTCGTCCGAGGCCTTGCGCGACCGGATCAACGACTCCGAGTGCAAGGTGCTCGTCACGGCCGACGCGGGGTATCGCCGCGGGCAGATCGTTCCACTCAAGCGAAACGCCGACAAGGCGATCGAGGAATGTCCGTCGATCGAGCACGTCGTCGTCGTGATGCGGCGTCCGGGCGCGGCCGGTGACGAGGCGTTCGCCCAGATCACCGAGGGACGGGACCACTGGTGGCATCGCCTCATGGCCGACGCGGAGGCGTACGTCGAGCCGGAGCAGATGGATGCCGAGGACATTCTCTACATCCTCTATACCTCGGGCACCACAGGGAAGCCAAAAGGCATCGTGCACACGACCGGTGGGTACCTGGTCGGATGCGCGGCGACGACGAAGCTGGTGTTCGACCTCAAGGAGGCGGACGTCTTCTGGTGTACTGCCGACGTGGGCTGGGTGACGGGCCACTCGTACCTCACGTACGGTCCGCTCGCTAACGGCGCGACGTGCGTGATGTACGAGGGCGCCCCCGACTGGCCGGAGAAGAATCGTTTCTGGGAGATCTGCGAGCGGTACGGGGTGACGGTGTTCTACACGGCCCCGACCGCCATCCGCGCGTTCATGAAGTGGGGCGGGCATCTCCCGAAGCAGCACGACCTGTCCATGCTCCGGCTCCTCGGCTCGGTGGGCGAGCCGATCAACCCCGAAGCCTGGATCTGGTACCACGAGAACATCGGGCGATCCCGGTGTCCGATCGTCGACACGTGGTGGCAGACCGAGACGGGCGCGATCATGATCACCCCCTTGCCCGGCGTGACGGCGACCAAGCCGGGAAGCGCCACCGTGCCCTTCCCCGGCATCGCGGCGGATCTGCTGGACTCGTCAGGCAGGTCCATCCGCGTCGGCGGCGGGCTGCTCGCGATCACGAAGCCGTGGCCGTCGATGCTGCGCACGATCTGGGGCGACGACGAGCGCTACGTGAGCACCTACTTCACGAAGTGGGCGAACCGCCCCGATCTCTACTTCCCCGGTGATGGCGCGAAGCGCGATGACGACGGGTACTTCTGGATCCTGGGACGGGTGGACGACGTGTTGAACGTCGCCGGGCACCGCATCGGGACGATGGAGGTGGAGTCGGCGCTGGTCGACCATCGCGCCGTCGCCGAGGCCGCCGTCGTCGGGAAGGTGCACGACCTCAAGGGCCAGGCGATCGCGGCGTTCGTGACGCTGCGCGAGGGGCATCACCCGTCGTCCGAGCTGCGGGACGAGCTGCGCGAGCACGTCGTCCAGAAGATCGGCGCGCTCGCCCGTCCGGATGACATCCTGTTCTCGGCCGACCTGCCGAAAACGCGCTCGGGGAAGATCATGCGGCGTCTGCTGCGCGACATCGCCGAGGGGCGCACGTTAGGCGATACGACGACGCTGGCGGATCCGAACGTGGTGGCGCGGCTGAAGGAGCAGTACGAGGAGAAAGAATAGCGCTGGAAAAGCGCTAAGAGCGGTGAGGGCGCTGAGGGCGCTGGAGAACCAAGGGCGCCAGGGCAGCGCCGGATGAGCGGTGGCCGTTCCCGATAGCGCCTTTCCAGCGCCCTTAGCGCCTTTCCAGCGCCCCGGTTGTCTACGCCCGTCTCACCGCGCGAAATCGCGCCTCGCTCGCGTCGTTCAAGCGGAGCGGCGGACGGCCAGGAGTCTCGTCGGGGCGCGGGGCTTCCTGCGCGCGCCGGCGGTAGGGCACGAGGTCCTCGCCCAGCACGACCAGCGTGCGGGTAGCGACGACGCTCGCCATCGGCTCGGGCAGCCCCATCACGCGCACGTAGCTGTCGATCGCGCGGTCGAAGGACAGGTCTTCGGCGAGCATGTCCACGAACATCAGCGCGTTGTCGACGTGGGCGCGGATGATCGCTTCTTCCGCGCGCGCCTGCGCGAGACGCAGCCGCTTTTCGGCCGACGGCGTCAGCTTGCGAGGAAACAGCGTTTCGGGAAACAGCCGGCCGATCATCGTATGGTCACCGAGGTCGATGGAATTTCGGGTTGTGCCCTGCGTCACACAAGAGAGCACGGTCCGTACCAGCAACCGAGTCTGCCATTACAACGTCAAACCACCCCAGGGAGGTTCACGGCCTGGTCTGACCGGTCATTCTGAGGCAAGGACGCGACGCGGAAGCCGGAGTCACGGGGTCGCGGGGTCGCGGGATCAGGGGATCGAGGGCGCGTGCCCGAAAAACGCGCGTCACTGCACGCGCGGCGGCGTGTCGACCGGTGCCCTCGATCCCCTGACCCCCCGACCCCTCGATCCCCGCCAGTCCATCACGCTCACCACCAGAATCGCGACCAGCAGCACCGCCGACGCCACGCACCAGATGCAGATCGCGCGGATGACGAACAGCTCGAGGTACGTGAGCCACGCGGAGAAGAGCACGCTCCAGGCGGCGATCGCGACCAGCAGCACCGAGATCGTCTGCGACCCCGCGTGCCGGTCGGCGGTGCCGGCCAGCGAAAGCGCGAACAGGGCGACGTATGCACCCACTCCCCAGGCGGCAACCGGGAGCCCGAGGAACGTTGCCCATCGACTGGTGTTCACCGTCTCGCATGAGCCCACCGTGCAGGTAAGCCCGCCGATGACGCCCAGCTTGTACAGCGTGAGGTAGAGCGCGATCAGGATGCCCACCAGCGAGAGCATCGCGATCGTCATCCGCGCGGTCACCTCGGGCCCGCGCCCCCGGACGTGTCGCGGCGGGGCGCGGCCTGATCGACGAGCCGCTTGAGCGCGTCGTACGACAGCGCCCCGGGCACCATCTGGTTGCCGACGATGAACGTCGGCGTCGATCGAACCTGGCGCTGAATGCCTAACTGACGATTGGCGCGGATGCGCTCCAGGTGCCGCTGCTCCTCCACGCAGGTGGACCACGCCGCCTCATCGAGCCCGATCGCCTTGGCATACTCGGCGAACAGGCGGCTCGCCCGACGGTTTGCCGCTCCGTCGGATTCGCCTGGCCGCGTCGCCCAGGCATCCTGCCCGGCGAAGATGCGATCGTGCATCTCCCAGAACTTGTTCTGATCGGCGGCGCACGCCGCCGAGAGCGACGCGAGGACGGAGTTCCGATGCTGGTCGAGGGGAAAGTCGTAGAAGCGGATGCTCACCTGTCCGGCGTCGGCGAGACGCTTGCGGACATCCGGCTCGGTGAGCGTCGCGAACTGCGCGCACGCGGGACACTCGAAATCGGCGAATTCCGAGATCGTCACCGGTGCATCGGGCCGCCCGTACACGTAGGGCTGCGCCTTTCCGGCATCGCCCGGTGGAAGCTCGGCGACGATCTGCGGCGTGGGTCCCGATCCGCGCGCCTGCATCGCGATGAGGGCGATCCCCACCACCGCGACCACACCGAGAATCACGTAAAAGGGCTTCTTCGGGTCGCGGGCCTTCGCGGGGGGCTTCACCATTTCGGATCGTCTCCGTCGTCAGGTTTCCAGTCGGTGGGCTTCCAGGCCGGGTCCTTCTGCTTCTTCGCCTCATCGACGATGCGCCGGTTCTCGGCGACCTCCGGCGTGTCGTACGTCGCGCGCACTTCGTAGTGGAACAGCTCGCTACGAACGTCACCGATGAGCCGGGTGAGCTCCCCTGCGTGCTCGAGCAGCTTCCCATTCGCATCCAGGTCCAGGATGCGTTGTGCGAGCGAGCGCAGGAGCGCCTCGAGGTTTCGGGCGCGATCGTCGTCGTAGGTCTGGTCCGACATGTGTTGAAAGCTAGAGAGCGGACGAGAGAGGGTCGAGGGGTGTGACCTGCGACGCTTGACCCTCGCCCATCAATTGACGAGCATCCCCGCGCAGAATTGCAGCCCTCTTCCACCCACCGAGGCCTTTCCATCGAAGCGGACATCCTTCGGGTCCCCGCCGGACCCGGCGCGCTGCACGTCGAGCGTTATGGCCACGGCGGAGAGCAGATCGTCCTCCTCCACGGCTTTGGCACGTCGAGCTTCCTGTGGCGCACCGTCGCCCCGGCACTCGCCACCGAGGGGCACACCGCCTACGCGGTCGACCTCCTTGGATACGGGGAGTCCGATCGGCCCTTCGACGCCGACTACACGCTCGGGGCCCAGGCGGAATGCGTCGATCGGGCCCTGTCGTCGCTGCGGCTCTCCCGCGTCTCGCTGGTGGGAATCGACATCGGCGCGGCGGTGGCGATGCAGCTGCTTCTGCTGCGACCGGCCCGGGTGTCGCGGCTGGCGATGATCAATCCCGTCGCGCTCGACGAGATGCCGGGCGGTGACGTTCGGGCCGTGCAGCGCGGGACGGCGAAGTTCGCGTTGCGAGTGGGGCGCGGCATCCTGGGTGCGGCGGCGCTACTCACGCCCATTCTGGAGAAGTCGGTCGCCGATCCGAGGTCGATGCCGCCACGCCTCGTGGCCCGATACTTGGCACCCTTTGTTGGCAGTGATGGTGTCTCACATCTGCTGACGCTGGCTCGCTCCATCCGCCGGGAGGACCTCGAGGGGCTGGATCCGGGTAAGATCCACGTGCCCACCCTCATCGTCTGGGCCGAGGAGGACCCGTGGATCGACTCGGGCTTTGGTGAGCGGCTACAGGGGTTGATTGCAGCCAGTACGCTCGTTCGTCTCCCCGGCGTGGGACGGCTCGTTCCCGAGGAGGCGAGCGATTCGCTCTCCCGGCTGGTTCTGGAATTCATCGTGCAGCACGCCGCTCCCACCGTGGCGCCCACCGCGTAAGGGAAAACCAACGAAGACAGGGTGGTTTTCGCGGTTGGTTCGTGGGTGTGGCACGGTTAGATTGGTGGACACTTTCAATTCTTCGCGAATACATGGCTAGAAACAGAAACCGAAAGCGGGACGTCGCGTTGCCTTCGCCGTTCGAGCAGGCGCGAGATGAGATGTTCCAGCAGATTATCCGCTGCGGCGTGCTGCAGGCGTCGCCGGAGCACCAAAAGGAGTGGTTCGATCAGACGATCGACTATCTGGCGGACCGGTACCACGAGCTGGATGGTTCGGAAGTCGGCGAGCTTCGCACCCTGGGCGAGCGGTTCTGTCAGCCGCCGAAGGCGAAGCAAGGCGCAGAGGCGGAGAACGAGGCAGACGCCGCCTGAAGACCGGAGCGTGTTGAAGATCAAAAGGGCTCCGAGCATGCTCGGGGCCCTTCGTGCGTCCACGACCAGGTCCTTTTGATCGCGGGGCCACGCACCGCCATGGCGATCTCGAGTCGCCTAGAAGCGCAGGCCGGCCCCCAATCTCACACCGCCGCCCAGGCCGACCTCCACAAACGCGCGCCGGCCGCGCACGCCGGCCAGCAACACGAGCACGGCTTTGCCCGTGGCGCCACGCTCGAACAGCCCGCCCACGCCCGCGCTCGCATACGCGCTCCACGCGGTCGCACTGGCGGGCGCGGGGGCGAACCGGGCCAGCACATCGGCGCGCCCGGACGCACGCGGATCGTCGAGCTCGTCGCGCGTGGTGACGCCGCCTGCGAGCACGAGCGCCATCTCCAGGTTGCGGGACGCCTGCCGCGCCACACCCATCCCGATGTGGGTGGCCGTGGCGCGGCGAGCGACGATGCCGTCGGCGCGGGCCTCGATCGCCAGCGAGCGCGTGGCGACCTGTGCGGTCGCAGCGCGCGGCGCGAGAATGGCGAGTGCCACGAGGAGCGCGCCGCGCACCTAACGTTTGGTACCACCGATCACGAGCACTGCGAGCATGAGAGGGACGACGGTGGTTCGCATGACTGCCTCCTCATCGCTGGCGTGTGCGATGCAGCACCAGCGTGTAATCGATGATCGACGCCACCGACATCACGCCGATGACCGGAACCATCCAGCGCATCGCCTGCGGTGACACCGTGAGCGCGAGGATCGCCGCGAGCTGAAGAACGGTCACGATCTTTCCCGACAGGCGCGCCTTGAAGTTCCGCGGATCGAGCCCCGGCAGGCGCCACGCCACGAGGAATCCAATCGCGGTCGCGAGGTCCCGCGCGAGGATCACGAAGTACTCCCCGGTGGCCAGCGCATCCGTTCGCACGAACGCGGTGAGTGCCGCGAGCACGAACGTCTTGTCGGCAATCGGGTCCAGCAGTGCGCCAGTTCGGGTGGTTCGGCCAACGCGTCGCGCGAGCCAGCCATCGATGAAGTCACTCGCAGATGCTATGCCGAGGATCGTCAGCCGCTCGGCGGTGGTATCGGCGAAGAGAAACAGAACGGCCAGCGGCAGCCGGGCCAGCGATATGACATTGGGAAGAGTGAGGAGCGCGGAGGGAGGCACAGGTCGAAGGTACGCGGGGGAAGGCAAAGACGTCAGATATCGGGTTCGTGACCCTGGCCCCCACGCGAATCGTCGCCACAGGTCTGGCGCTCGGCGTGCGGATGGGTCAAGCTCACGAACCTTCGTCCTCTGGTAGGAGATGCTCTCGTGAGATCGCGGATAGCGGGATGCGGATCGCTCATGGCCGTGCTCCTCATCGGCATTGCGTGCGCGCCGGCGGCGACGCCGTCAGGCGCGGGGCGTGCCTCGACACCGGTGCGCTTCAGCACGGGCAGCGCACTCGACCTTCGGATGGGCCTCGCGCACGATGCGCGCATCACCGCTGCGCTGGCCGAGATCTCGGCCGACACGATCCGCGCCACTGATTCGGTACTCGTGTCGTTCGGGACGCGGCATACCATGAGCGACACACTCTCGACCACGCGCGGTATTGGCGCGGCTCGGCGATGGATCCACTCTACCCTGAGCCGCTATTCGCGCGACTGCGGCGGCTGTCTCCGCGTCGAATACGACACGGCAACGGTTGTCGTCGAGCGGCATCCCGACAAGCCGGCCATCATGAACGTCAACGTGTTGGCGTGGCTTCCCGGTCGCGACACCAGTCGCGTGGTCGTGATCGGCGGCCATTACGATTCCTGCGTGTGCGCGGCCGGCGGCGCGATGGCGCGGTTCGACACGTCGGCCAACGCACCGGGGGCCGACGACGACGGGTCGGGCACCTCGGCCGTGATCGAGCTGTCACGCGTGTTCGCGCGCGCGTTCCCACGCGGGTTCGACGCCACCGTCATCCTCGCCCTCTACGCCGGCGAGGAGCTCGGCCTCCTCGGCTCGACCGCGCTGGCGCAGCGCCTCCACCGCAGCGGGTATCGCGTGGTGGCGGGGATGACCGACGACATCATCGGCAACGTCGTGGCCGACGACGGCCGTGTCGATTCCACGAGCGTGCGCGTGTTCTCGGGCGATCCCGACAACGGGCCCAGCCGCGAGCTGGCGCGTCTCGTCTGGGGGCTTGGGGCCACGTACACGCCCGAGCTCGAGGTCGTCCCGGTCTTTCGCCTCGATCGCGTGGGACGCGGTGGCGATCACGCCCCGTTCTGGCGGCTGGGCGATGCCGGCGTGCGCTTCACCGAGCGGCTGGAGAACTACAAGCGCCAGCATTTGCCCGCCGATCGTCTCGAGGACGTCAACTTCGGCTATGTGGCCAGGATCGCGCGACTCAACGCCGCCGTCGTCGCGTCGCTGGCGTCGGCTCCCGCGACGCCGGACTCGGCGCGCGCACGGCGTGACGCCGCCTCCGGTGGCCAGTACTGGCGGCTGACGTGGAAACCCGTCCCCGGTGCACAGGGGTACGAGGTGCTGCTGCGCGCGACGACCTCGCCGACGTACGAGCGCGTCATCGAGGTCGGCGCGGACACGACCTATCTGCTGCGCGAGCAGCTCGATGACGCGTGGGGCGCGGTGCGAGCCGTCGGGTCCAATGGGCATCGGTCGATCGCCGCCGTCGTTCCGCCACCGACCTTCGTGGCACGATGACCGGCGAGCCGGCGTTCCGCCACGTGGCCGCCGACTTCGTCGGCGTTCCGTACTCGCAGCTCACCGATGCGACGATGCTCAGTGGCCTGCTCATCGCCTCGGCGGGCGCCGCGGGGTTCACCGCCATCGGAGCGCCGGTCGTGCACATCCTGCCGAGCGACGGGGTCGCGGCCGTGTTGCTGCTCGACGGCTGTCATGTCACCGTTCATACCTTCCCCGAGCGGGAGCTCCTCCTGCTCGACATACTCGCCCTGTCGACGCACGAGCCTCGTAAGGCGCTCGACGTCTTCGCCCGGCGAGTGACCGCGCGCGCCGTGCACAGCGAGGTGCGCGACCGCGGCGGAGCTCCGGCCGCGAAGCGATGACGCGCGTGTGGTCCGGGGAGCTGATCCCGCTGCACATCGCGCTCTCCGCCATCGTACTCCTGTGGGACCTGTACGTCGCGCGCCGGATGACGCAAACGCGCGGGGTGCCGCCGGTGATCGGCGCGCTCACCGGGCTGGCGGCGCTGCTCATCGCACCGGCGCTGCTCGTGGCGCTCGTGTCCAGCTCGAGCCTCTCCGGCCGCGCGCTCTATACCATCTCGTGGGTGTGGCCGCTCACCGCCGTGCTGGTGACGGTCCAGGCCATGGCGGCGACCGCGCGCGGCCACATCGCCCGGACGGCGGGAATCCCGATCGTCCTGTACGACGCCGTGCTCGCCGCCGTCTACGTCACGCGATGGATGATGGCCGAGGGCTACGCGGCACCCGACTCGCTGGTCGCGCTGTCCGCGGCGCAGACCGGTGCCCAGGCCTTCGCCGCGTCTCGCCTCGCGATTCTGTCCCCGTGGTTCCTTCACATTCCGATCCTCGCGCCGGCAACGCCCTCGCGGCGCCGGTTCGGGACGACGGTGCGCGTGGGGCTCGCCGCGCTCGCCGTGGCGTGGACCGCCCTCATGGCGCTCCAGCTGCCGCGCTCGACGCGCGCGCTCGCGAGCTACGACCGCTACGCCGACGATCGGCTCCAGGAACGTCCAGAGGGCGACTTCATCATCGGATTGAAGGTGTTTCCGTCGCTGCGCGCCGGCCCTCCCCCGCTGGCGCTGCGCACCGATCTCGATCTCGCCGACACGCTGGCGGTCGGGGCGATCACGGTCTACATCGCTCCCGAAGGGGCCACGTCCCGCGCGCTCGATTCGCTGGCGCGGTCCCTCGAGCGCCAGCGCAGCGCCGGCCGCCGCCTCATCGCCGCGCTCGGCTACCCGGCCGATGCACGCACGCAGTGGCGCGCGTCGCCGGCGCGGTATACCGAGGCCCGCACTCGTGAGGCGACGCGGATTGCGCAGCGCTTGCGTCCGGACTTCTTTCTTCCGGTGGTCGACCCCTTCGGCGCGGGGACCCGCCGCCTGGGTGTGCTCGAGCCTGCACAGTGGGCGCAGCACATCGAGGCGATCGCGCGATCGGCGACGGCGAGCGATCCCCGCATTCGAATTCTTGCGCATGTGGGTGGGTTCACGCGACGCGACCGCCTCCTCTTCGACTGGGCCGCGCGGGCGGCCACGCCCGTCGATGTGGTCGCGATCTCCCTCATGCCCTGGTACGACGGCGCCGAGTCGCTCGACCGCGACATGATCGCCGCCGACAAGTGGATCGCCGCGGCCGGCTCGGCCAAGGACATCTGGGTGCTCGAGGCGCGCGGGTTTCCCGCCGTCCATGGGGAGCTGAACCAGGAGCGGGCGCTGTGGGGCGCGCTCGCGTGGGCGACATCGCGCTCGGCGGTGAAGGGGTATATCGTCTACCAGGCGAGCGATTACGAGTCACCCACGGGGTTGCGGGCGCCAGGGGGACGAATTCGCCGCGCGGCGTCGGCGATCAGGCGGGCAATACGGACGTTGAGAGAGCGCGAAGAGGTGAGAGAGGCGCTGGAACAGAGCTGACATAGCGCTGGAGTCGCGCTGGAGCAGCGCTGGAGTAGCGCTTGTCCAGCGCCCTTAGCGCCTTTCCAGCGCCCTTAGCGCCTGTCCAGCGCCCCTTCAGTCATCCCACCCCCCGCACAATCCCCTCGACCAGCCTCGACTCGTCGAAGTACCGCTGCGCCAGGTCGCGCATCGCGCGCGGAGTGACTCTGCGCACCCGGTCCTCGAACTCATCGAGCTCCTCGAGCCCCGTTCCCATGAGCCACGCGTCGACGAGATCGGAGAGCACGGCGCCGCCGCTCTGCTGCCGAATGGCGTGCGTCCCGAGCGCGTACGACTGCGCCTGCCGCAGCTCATCGGCGGTGACGTCCGCCTCGCGCAGCTTCGCAAACTCGGCGAGGAGACCCTCACGTGCCTCCTGCTCCTTGTCGGGCGACGTCGCGATGTATGCGATGAACATTCCGGCCAGGCGTCGTTCCGACGAGTGTGCGTGCACGGTGTAGGCGAGCGAGCGCCGATCGCGCAGCTCGTCGAAGAAGCGACCGCCGAGCCCGCTGGCGACCCCGGCGATGAGGCTCGCCGCGTAACGAGCATCCTCGCGTCGCGTCGCCGAGGGAAACGCGAGGGCGATGGCGGTCTGCTTCTTCTGCCGCGACTCGGCCACGACGGTGGGCCGGTCCGGCCACTGCGGCGGGTCGAGCGGGGCCGGCTCGCGCAGGCGCAGCGCGTCGAAGCGGTTCGCGCCCAGCAGCGCTGCCTCATCGGGGTCCACATCGCCAACGATCGCGATCACCGCGGCGCCCTCGAGAACCTCCTGTCGATGCCAGGTGCGAACGCGGTCGGCCTCGATGCGGGTGATGGACTGCTCCACTCCGGTGGCTGGAACGCCGTACGGGTGCCCGGCGAACGCGCCCTGCAACAGCAGCCGTGTCGGGTAGCGGTACATGTCGTCCCGCAGCAGCGCGAGATCGGCAATGGCGATCGTCTTCTCGGTCGCAATCGCCTCGTCGGCGAATGAGGCCGCCGTCACGACCTCGGCGAGGAGCGCCATCGCCGCATCGGTGTGCCGCGCCGGCACGGAGAACGACCAGCCGAAGCTCTCCGCGCCCGCCGACGGAGCGATGCTGCCTCCCAACGTCTCCGACTCTTCGGCCAACTGCGACGCCGTGCGGCGCGCGGTGCCCTTGATGGCCGTCCGAGCCATGATGCTCGTGAGGCCCGCGTAGTCCATCGGCTCATCGCTCGCGCCACCGACGATGTGCACGCCCAAATGAACGATCGCGCCCGCCTTGCGCCTGACGAGGATCGGCAGTCCGGAGGACGTGCGATAGACGCGCACACGCCCGATCTCGCGCTCCAGGCGTGGCGCGCGGGCGCGCGCCGGCGTCGGCGCGGCCTTCACCGGCGGTTGCGCCGGGAGCTCCACCGGAGGCGAGGCATCGAGCAGCTCACGCATCGTTTGCTCGTCGCGCATGGTGGCGGCCGCGGACGCCGGACGATAGAGCAGCAGCGCGCCGAGCTCGGGCGTGAGGTAGCGCTGCACGGCATCGGTGACCTGCTCGGGCGTCGCCGTCAGCAGTCGCTCGAGGTAGTGATCACCGAGCGTCCAGTCGCTCAGCGCCTCCCACTCGGCCAGGTGGTTCGCCTGCCCTTCCATCGTTTCGAGGCGACGAATCCACTGCGATTCGAAGATCCGCCGGGCGCGCCACAGCTCATCGCGGCCGATGCCGCCGTCGCGCAGCTCGCGCACCTGGCTCCACGTCGTGCGGGCGGCGTCGATCGCCGTCTCGGGAGGTCCCTCGGCGTGCACCACGAACACGCCCAGATCCGTCGGAGTGTAGTTGTACGCCGAGACCGACGCCGCGAGCTTGCGCTCGCGGACGGACCGGTAGAGTCGCGACGCACGCCCCGTCCCCAGCACGGCCGCCGCGGCATCGAGCAGGGGCGTGTCGCGGTGCAGCGTGGGGACGGTGCGCCAGCCGAACGCGAGCTGGGTCTGCGTGATGTCGCCCGACAGCTCGCGGAATCGGAATCCACGGTGCTCCGGCTCCTTCGGCCCAACGCTGCGCGTGACGTCACCATCGGCGAGCTGACCGTAGAGGCGCTCGACATGCCGAATGGCATCGTCGGGATCGACATCGCCGACGATCACGAGGATGGTGTTGCGCGGCCGGTAGTGGTTCCGATAAAAGCCCCACACGTGGTCTCGCGTGAACGTCCGCAGCACATCTTCGCGCCCAATCCGCCATCGGCGCATGCGATGCGCGTCGTGCAGCATCTCGTACAGCGTCTCGACCGCGACCGCGCCGGGGTTGTCGGCTTTCCGCTTCGCCTCCTGGATGATCACCTCGAGCTCCTTGCGAAGCTCATCGGCATCGATCACCGAGTTGGCATACGCATCCGACTGGATCTCGAGCCCGGCGACGAACCCGCTCGAGGGGAGCACGGTGTAGTAGCTGGTGTAGTCGTAGATCGTGCCGGCGTTGAGATACCCGCCCGCCGACTTGGTCGCCTTGGAGATCTCGCCGACACCGCGCGTTGCCGTGCCCTTGAAGTACATGTGCTCGAGCACGTGGGCGATGCCGGCGACGTCATCGGTCTCGTCGAAGTATCCCGCCTTCACGTGGGTGACGATCGCGACGACGGGCGCGGAGTCATCACGCCGCACGAGCACGGTGAGCCCGTTGCCGAGCCGCGTCTTGATCACGGTCTCGGGGGCAAGCAGGGGAATCGACAGCGCAGTCACGTCGCGAGAGCTCGCCGCCGGAGAATGATCAAGCCGAGCAGGAAAGACGAAACGCCCCATCCGAGCAGCCACAGCAATGTCGTCGAGTCCGCCGCCTCGCCGCGCGCGAGCTGCAAGCCGACGTCGCGCAGCTGGTGGAACGGGGGGAGGATGACGTCGAGCACCTGCCCGCCGCGGCTTTGCTCGGCGGGATACAGCGCTCGCAGCAGCTGTGCCACGCCCCACGTCGCGCCCATGAGCACCCAGTCGAATCGCGCCAGCGTCGAGAAAAGGAATCCCATTCCCCCCAGCGACACGTAGAACAGCCCGACCATCAGCAGCGCTCGCGACAGAAACAGCGGGTAGCCGATCGCGTAGATCGCTCCCAGCACACCGGCGGCCGTGACGACCAGCCCCACCCCGTTCACGGCGTACGCCTGTGCGTAGTACCGCGGGATCGATACCGGCTTCGAGAACAGAAAGCGGTAGTACCCCTTCACGCGGTCGCTGGAGACCACGCCATTGATGCCGATCAGCACCGCGATCAGCGAGAACTCCGCGAACAGCTGGATGATCGCATAACGAGCCGAGGTCGCGCCTTGCACCGGCGAGGCCGTGTCGCGGATCTGCCGGAGGCCCACGATGATCGGGAACGTCATGAGGGTCGCGACGATGAGCAGCGGCGCGCCGCGCTCGGTGACGAAATCCCGCGCCTGCCACGCAAGGTAGCTCCACATCCGGCCGCGTCTCATGACGCGCCCCCCGCGTCGGGAGTGGCCGAGCGCACCGCCTCCCGGAATTGCGCCTCGAGGCCGGAGTGTGCCGGAACGAGCGCCGTGATCAGCGCGCCGCGCGCGATCAGGTCGGCGAGCCGGTCATTGAGGGTTGGCGCGTCTCCACCTTCGACCTCGAACTGTCCGTCACCAATCGCCGCCGCTGCCGGAAACACCGCGGGCACGTGCTCGGCTCCCGAGGTGACGGTGAGGTAGTACGACGCGGCGACCTCCCGACCGGCCGTGCGCCGGGTATCGACGACGCGCTGCAACCGCCCGCGGTCGATGATCGCCACGCGGTCGCACAAACGCTCGAGCTCGTCGAGGTTGTGCGAGGCGATGAGCATCGTGCGATCCGGCGAGCGCAGCCGCTGAACGAGATCGCGGAAGCGCTGAGTCCAGACGGGATCGAGCCCGTGGGTCGGCTCGTCGAGGATGAGCACCTGCTCGTCGCGCAGCAGCGCCTGCGCGAGGCCGAGGCGCTGCAGATTCCCCTTGGACAGCGCCTTCAGCTTCTTGACGCGGTGCTCTCCGATCCCGAGCTCCTCGATCACGGCCTCGACGCGCTGGCGCGCCACCTCGGCCGGCAGCCCGGCCAGGACCGCCAGACGCTCCAGCGTTCCCTCGAGCGTCCACTGCGGATTGAGCGTGACCAGCTCCGAGAGATACCCGATCCCGTTCCGCTCGATGTACGGACGCGGGGCCGTATCGGCGATCGTTACCCGCCCCGCCGTCGGCGGCAGGTAGCCCAGCAGCAGCGAGATGAGCGTGCTCTTCCCGGCCCCGTTAGGGCCGGCGAGCCCCATGATCTCCCCGCGCCCGATGGTGAGCGTGAACTCTTCCACCGCGCGCACGGGCGGGCGGAAGAGCGACGTATAGGTTTTCGAGACGGAATCGAATGCGATCACGCCGGGGGGCGCTGCATTGCCGGTGCCCCCGGGATGGGTGGCGCCTGCGGGGCGCAGGCCATCCAGGGGCCCTGCCCCGCGCGTGTGAGGAACCGCTGTCCCTCGTCGAGACGTCCCAGCCGAACGAGCGAGCAGCCGAGGTACCCCATCGAGGTGCGGTCGCGCGGCTGAAGCTCGAGCGCACGTACGAACGCACGCCGCGCCGCGTCGTAGTTGCGCAGCGTGAGGAAGTAACTGCCCAGCTCCCGATGCGCCTGGTAGTTCCGCGGATCGAGCTGCACCGCTCGCGTGATCTCCCGTCCCGCGGTCGCGAAATCGCCCTGGTCGCGGGCCACCCGTCCGAGCCAGATGTGCGGCATCGCGTCTTCGGGACGGGCGTTCGCGGCATCCTGGAACTCGGTACGCGCGAGCGCGAGACGACCGCCACGGTACGCCTCCGTCCCGCGGCGCATCGCGGCGCTCGGGCCGCCCCCTTCGAAGTAGTACCAGGCCGCGCCTGCCGCACCGAGCACGAGCAGCAGCGCGACGATCGGCAGCCAGGGAATGCGCGACCGACGCGCCGGGGGCACTGGGGTCGGCGCGACGGCGGCCGCGGTCCCCAGCGGAGCGGGCGCGGTGGCGGTCGTGCTCGCGCCCGCGGTCGACGCTTCCGCGCGGAGCCCGTCATCCAGTCGCGTGTACGCGGTGCGCGCCGCTTCGACGTCGGCGCTCGTCGGGCGATACTCGGTGCGCTTCACGCGATCGCGCGCGGCAAGAAAATCGAGCAGCGAGTGGGCCTGCTCGATCGAGATCATGTTGCGCTGGCGGAGCTCCTGAATGAGCGGCTGCCCACCCAGCGCCGAGCCGCCGAGCAGCGCACGCATGGCCACCTCGACCGCGTTCCAGATGTCGAGGATGTCGGCGGCGATCTCTTCCGGGTTCTGCGAGATGTCCACCCGCGCCACGAGCGGGCGTGCGGGGGCGAGTGCCGCCATCGCGGCACGGTGGTGCGCCGTGATCACCGCACGATGCGCAGGAGTCCGGCGTCCGCGCTGCCGCGGATGAAGCTCTCGGCGTTGTGGGTCGGGATCATGATGCCGGTGAGCGAGTAGCCGCGACGAGCCTCGTTATGCATGAACTCCTGGACCGTGCGTCCGGCCCACTGCTTGTTGGCGTCACGCATCTCGCGGACGATCTGATCCCAGCTGCCGGCGTACTCGCGCCCCTCGCGCGTCATGATGCGGTGCCGCGGCTCGATCGGATCGCGCTGGTCGGCGAGCTCGCCCAGCAAGGCCCCGAACAGCTCGAGCTGCCCCTGCTGATTGTCCGATCGCTGGTCGTTGAATCGCCCCTCGATCTCGGAGAGCATCTCGTCGACGTCGTCCGGCGCCCCCGCCAGCTCGGCCAGCCGCTCGTCCCAGGGCCGCAGCTCCGGGTCGTCGTCCTGCAGGCGGTAGATCGACTTCTTGAGCTCCACGAGCCGCCAGATGCCGAGCTCATCCCAGTGATCCTCGGGCGTCGTGCGGTCGAGGTGATACAGCGCCGCCTCGTAGTCGCCGCGATCGTACAGGATGTTCGCGAGGTAGATGCGCGCCTCGGCGTGGTCGTCGTCGATCTGGAGCGCACGGCGCAGCATCGAGACGGCTGAGTCTTCCTCGCCCAGCCGATGCTGCGTGTAGCCGAGAAGGGCGACTCCTTCCGCCATCTCGGGCGCTTGCTGCACCGAGATCTCGAAGAATTCCCGCGCCTCGTCGAAGAGGCTCTCGCGAAAGAGCGCGCGCCCCACCTGCAGCATGAGGTCGAGATCGTCGCGATAACCGAGCTCGAGGATGCGGCGGAACGTCTTCACGCCCGCTTCCTGCTGCCCGAACTTCATCAGTGTCTCACCGAGCCCAGCGAGCGCGTCCTCGTGCTCGGGATCGAGCACCAGCGCCTCCTCGAAGCTCCGGCGGGCCCACGCGTACTCCTCCCGCGCGAGCCGGGCGTACCCCACCCCGATGTGGAGCTCTACCGAATGCGGGTAGAGCGCCAACCCTTCGCGAAGCACCTCGAGCGCCTCCTCGTACTGCCCCTCGTTATAGAGCTGATGGGCGCGCTCGTCGTACTCTTCGGAACTCAGGAACGGGGAAGGCATGTCCAGCGGCACCTCCAACCGGAAGGGTAGGCCTCACGCCTATACTACCACGACGAAACCGCGAAGTTCAAGCAATAGAAGCGAATAGCGACTAGAAAGGGCGAGTCTGTCACCCGGCGAGAGTGGGGCAAGGGCCAGGGGCCATGGGTCATCCGCTGAGCTCTGTCGCTATCTCTGCCGCCAGCATGGCGTTGGCCTCCAGCAATGCCAGATTCGCGCCGAGTGACCGCCCGCCCGTCTCGCGCTCCACCGCCGACAGGAGGAACGGCGTAAGCGCGCTGCCGTGAACACCTTCGGATCGCGCCGCAACCAGTGCGCTCTCCACCGCGCGCTCTACCTCACGCCGCGTCAACGCAACATTGGACGGCGGCGGTTGCACCACGACCATCGCGGTGCGGCGCTCCAGTGCCCGCTGCGCCCGCCACATGTCGGCCAGCTCCGCCGGATCGTCCGCACGCACCGAGAGTGGTAACCCCGTGGCCGCGGTGAAGAACCCAGGCATTTCGTCGGTTCGGTATCCAACTAGGGAAACGCCCAGCGTCTCGAGGCGTTCCAGCGTCGCCGGAACGTTCAGGATGGATTTGGCGCCGGCGCACACAACCAGCACCGGGGTGCGCCCCAGCTCCGCAAGGTCCGCGGACTCATCGTAGGTGACGTGGTCGGTGCCGCGGTGCACGCCGCCGATTCCTCCGGTCGCGAACACATCGATGCCGGCCAGCGCCGCGATCGCGATCGCTGCCGCAACCGTCGTCGCGCCGTCGGTGCCTCGGGCCATGGCCATCGGGAGATCGCGTGCGGACACCTTGCTTATGCCCTCGCGTCTGAGAAACCGCTCCAGCTCCGCATCCTCGAGCCCGGCCGTCGCCACACCTCGTACGACCGCCGTGATCGCCGGGACCGCGCCGCGAGAAGACACGGCGCGCACCATCCGCTCGGCAGCGTCCCGATTTGCAGGGGCTGGGAGCCCCTGAGCCAGCACCGAGCTTTCCAGAGCGACGACGGGACGCCCGTCGCGCAACGCGGCCGCGACCGGGCTGAGTACGCGGACGATGCCCACGGACCGGCTAGAGGGACGCGCGCAGGGACCGCTCACGCACCTCCCGGAACTCGGCGTCCCGGTTCCAGGTGGGTACCGTCGTCGAATTGGCCACCGACGTGCCGAACCGCAGCACGATCTCCGCCAGCTGCGCGGCGCCCGTTAGGTCGAAATCGGGGCGATAGGCATCGGAGGGCTGATGGTACCGCTTGGCGGTGTAGTCCTCATTCTGCTCCACGCCCCATCCCTTGGGGCGTCCCACGTAGTCCGTTCCGGCGCCGATCGAGATCGACGGGATTCCGACCTTCGCGAACGAGAAGTGATCGGACCGATAGAAGTACCCGCGCTCCGGGTGCTCCTCGGGCGTGATCCGCATCCCGCGCGCCGCGAGCACGCGTCCGAGCGCGGGGCCGAGCGACGACTTGTTCGAGCCGAGGACGGTGAGGTCGCGCACCCGCCCGAGGATGTTGCCGCCATCGACGTTGATGTTGGCGACAATCTTCTCCGCTGGGGCAACGGAATTCTGTCCGAAGAACTCGGAGCCGAGCAATCCCGACTCTTCCGCCGTCACGAACACGAATAGCAGCGAACGCCGCGGTTTGGGCGCCTGTTGGGCGACGCGAGCCACGGCGAGCAGATCCGCGACACCGGACGCGTTGTCGAGCGCGCCGTTGTAGATCGAGTCGCCATCGACGGCAGGGCCGATGCCGAGGTGGTCCCAGTGAGAGCTGAACGCGACGTATTGATCGCGTACGATTGGATCACGGCCACGCACGATGCCGATGACGTTCTCCGACTCGAGGTGCTCGACCGTGTTGCGGAACGCGATCTCCACCGTGATCCCGGTCGCGACGGGGGCAAAGTCGCGCGCTTCGGCCTGCGTGCGCAGCTGCGCCATGTCGAGCCCGGCCTGCGCGAGGAGCGCCGTTGCGGCACTGTCGGTGATCCATCCCCGCACCCCCAGGGGCGCCGGGAGCTTGGGATCCCGTGGCAGCATGCGCTGCTCCTTCGCCCATGATCCGACGACGGTGTGCCATGGGTAGCCCGCGCGCTCCGTCGTGTGGACGATGAGCGCACCGGCCGCGCCGCGGCGCTCCGCTTCCTCGAACTTGTAGGTCCAGCGCCCGTAATACGTCATCGCTCGGCCGCCGAACAGATCGGGCTCGTTCTGCGGAGCCGGAGGGTCGTTGACGAGGATCAGCAGGATTTTCCCGCGGACGTCGGCATCCTTGAAGTCGTTCCACTTGTACTCGGGCGCCGTCGAGCCATACCCGACGAACACCAATTCTCCGCGCGCGGCGCTCGACTCTACCGCTGACCCGGCCCATACCACCACGTCCTCTGGGTAGCGCAGCGTGGCCGAGGCGGCGGGAACGTCTCCCGTGTCGACCTGGACGTTTCCGCGACTGACCGCGGTGCGCGCTCCGCGGTTGGTCGTCACCGCGCGAATGGTCGATCGCGTCGCCGTCACGACATCGATGGGGACTTTCTGGAAGTACGAGCCATTCACGCCGGGCTCCATGCCAAACGATCGCAGCTGCGCGGCGATGTATTCCGCGGCGAGGCGGCCGCCGCGCGTCGCCGGGGCGCGCCCTTCGAGAAGGTCGGACGAAAGGAACCGGAGATGGCCATCGATCTCGTGCGGGGTGATCGGTGCGGGCGCGGTCGTTTGCGCCAGCGCGGGCGCCGCGACGATGCAGAGGGAGAGGAGAATCGGAAGCCGTGTCATGATCTGGAGTGGTGTAGGAAGTCCCCTGACCGTAGCTTGGCGAGTGGACAGTCGTTAAGGAAGGCGTCGCCGCGAGTGGCGAAGATCTTGCTTTTCGCGCGGGCGACAAGAATCCACGAGCGGAGAATACAGCGTGTCCGAGACCGAATCCGTACCGGTGACGCGCGGGCGTACCGGAGTCGCGATTGGAATATTGATCGTCACCCTGCTGGCGCTGGCCTTCTACTTCTACTGGCGTACGACGGGGCGCGTCGATGAGAGCGGCCGCCGGCCACCCCCGCCACGCGAGATCAGCGCCTTGCCCGTGATCGAGGGATAGCTGCGGAAGCCGGAGGTCGCTACAGCGCGTAACGCATGAGGAATGAGGACTGAGCAGTGAGGGGGGATTGGTGAGTTCCAATCGAATTCCTCACTCCTCAGGTCTCATGCCTCATTCGCTTTGCTTCGATGATCAACCTGTCCGGCGCCGTCCCGAAATAGCGAATCGGCCAACAGGTTGTGAGCGTGAGCACCGGCTCGTCGCTCGAGAAGAGGGCGGGTTTCCCGGCTCCGACCACGCGCCGTTCGGTCACGATCCACGCCGCGCGCTGCGCACCCGTTTCCGTGTAGACCGTATCGCCGATTTGCAGGTCGCCGAGCGGCGCGAAATGACGGTCGCGGTGGGCGGAGATGACGGCGTTGCCGGGGCCGCCTGGCATCGCCGAGCCGGGCAGATGGCCCGGTCCCGCGTTCAGCTCATCGTCGCCGACGCCTTCGACGACGATCTCGTCGAGACCGATCGATGGAATGATGAGGCGGGCGACGGGCGCGCCGAGCCTCACGATCTTCGCGTTCCCGCCGACGTCGATCCGCCGAGCATCCCGCACGGCGCGCCGTGCCTCGGCGCGCTCCCAGGCGGTGCGCGCCTCGCTACGCGCGAGGGCGCCGCGGGCGTACGTCGATCCCGCGTGGAGGAGCAGCGCGCCCCCGACGATGCACAAGAGCGCGCCGATGCGACGGCGCACGGCGCCTAACGCCTGCGCAGGGCAGCCCCGCCGGCCACCAGAGCCGCCCCGAGGAGGAGAAGCGCGGGCAACGGCGTGGCCGTATCCGGGGCGGGCGCGCCTTCGCGGAAGGCGGGCGCCTCTTCCTGGGCGGCGGGCGCGGCGGCCGGCGTCTCGATGACGACCGGAGGCGTGGCGGTATCCGCAGGTGCCTGGGCCGCTACGGCGACGGCGGCGGAGTCCACCCACGCCTTC
>DATBIU010000214.1:0-2512 GCA_036556765.1 Gemmatimonadaceae bacterium
ATCTTCTTCCCCTCCTCGTACGTGCGACCGTGGTAACTGATCGGGATCTCGTAGATGCGCGCGCGCATTTGCGACAGACGCGCCACGATCTCCGGCTCGATCCCGAACCGGTCGTTCGTGAGATGCATGACCCGAAACGCGTCGCGCGTGAACGCCTTGTACCCCGACTCCATGTCGGTGAGGTTCACATCAGTGAGCATGTTCGACAGCAGCGTCAACATCCCGTTGGCCACGCGGTGCCAGAAGTACAGCACGCGATGTTCGCCCGCACCGCCGAATCGCGTCCCGATGACCGCGTCGGCACGCCCGTCGACGATCGGACCAATGAGGTCCGGAATGTCATCGGGATCGTACTCGAGGTCGGCATCCTGGATGACCACGATATCGCCTGACACATGGTCTCTCCCGGTTCGGAGCGCGGCGCCCTTTCCGCGGTTCACGTCGTGCCGCGCGATGCGGAGCATCCCCTCGGGCAGCAACGCGACCTTCTGACGCAGCCGTTTCCATGTGTCATCTCGTGAGGCGTCGTCGACCGCGACCAGCTCCATCACGATCTGCGGTTGCAGCGTCGTCGCGAGCTCGGCCAAACGGTCCAGCACGCGGTCGATCGTGGCTTCCTCGTTATAGCACGGAATGATGACGCTCAAGCGCATCGGCATGGGAAGGCGGCAGTCGTCGGGGTTGAGGGAAACGTGCTCGACAACTGTGAGCCAGGGCACATTCTATACCCGGAGTAGCGCACGCGCGAGCAGGTACATTCCGCACCCGGCGAAGAACGCCATGGGCAGCCGCCACCCCTTCTTCGCCTGGAACTCGGGAACGAGGTTGGAGGCTCCGACGTAGAGGGTGACACCCGCGGAGAGCGCCAGCCCCCAGGTGCCGAGGATCGCGACCACGCCGGTGAGCACCACCCCCGCGATGGTCGCCGCGCCGAGCGCGGCCGCGGCATACAGGGCCCGCGCTCGTCCCGCTCCGGCGGCGAGGAAGAGGCTCGAGATGGCCAACCCCTCCGGAAATTTGTGCAGGAGGATCGCCAGGAATACGAGCACGCCGAGCGACGTGCTCACCCCGAACGCGCTCGCGATCGCCACGCCGTCCACGAACGTGTGAAGCAGCAGCCCCACCAGCGCCGAGACGCTCACGACCGGGGAGACCTCGTGCGTCTCCTCGCCGAAGTGGAAGTGGGGGGCGAGGGTGTGCTGGGTGAGGTGCACGAGGACGTAGCCAAGGAGGGCGACGAGGGCGGCCGCGCTCCCCCCGCGGGCAATGGCCTCCGGAAAGATGTCGGTCACCGACGCCGCGATCATGAAGCCGGCCGCGAGGGCGATCATCGTCTCGAGCGCGCGCGTGCTCCATTCCCGCCGCCAGGTGACGGCGGCTGCCCCGAGGACGTTCGCCGCCGCGGCGACGACAGCCAGGGCCAGCGCGGCCCCGTTCACGCCGGCTGAAGACCTAACGACGCCGCCGCCTGCTCCACCGCCCGGCTCAGCTCGGGTGCGGGCGGGAACTCCTGCTTGCTCAAGCGCCAGCTCTTGGTGCGCACGGCGCGTCGCTCCTCCAGCCCCTTCCCCTGAAGGATGTACAGCCACTGATCGCTGCGGGCGTAGATGAACAGCTCGAGCACCGGATTGAGCGTCAGCTGATCCTCGCTCGTGTACACGGCGATCTCGACGCCCCCGGCGCTCGCCAGGGCGGTCTTGAGACGCGCGATCGCGTCGCGGACATCGGGGAGCGCCAGGCTCTCCCCCTTCCACCGGCGACCCGACCGCCGATCCTCGACCGCGACGTCGACCGCCGGCGGGAGATGCTCCATGAGCGCATGAAAGAGATCGACCACACGCTCCGCGTTGGCCACGACGTGCGCCGCGTAGTAGTCCGTCTCCTTGGAGAAGGAATACCCATCGGCGGCCGTGCGAAAGCGCCTCCAGATCGACGTGTCGAACTGTTTTCCGCGAAAGAACATCGCTCGGATCGAAAGGGCTAGCGTTCCCCGGTACGATACCGCTTCAGCAATTCAGCAGCCAAACGCAGCAGCTCCTCGACCGTGTTCCGATGTGGATCCTCGAGAACCACATCGAGCAGACGCTGCAGCACCCAGCCCATCTCGGGGCCTTCGCCGACGCCGACGCCTCTCAGGTCATCGCCGTCGACCGCAAGATCGCCAAGCTCCACCGGATCGCGGAAGGCGGACCGCAGCACTCGGCGATAGAGCGCGGCGATGGTCGTCGCGTCGGGCGCCGCCTCCCCCGCCGCACGGTGCGACGCAATCCGCGCCCCCACCAGCCGCATCACGGACGGAATGCGCGTCCGACCGGCGGCGGCAATCCAGCGTCGCGCCGTCGCGGGGGCGACGTCGCCGCGCCCCGCGCCGAGGAGCTCGTCGCGGATCTGCGCGGCGTGCTTGATGAGGGCGCCGATCCAGGCGATCTGCTGATTCGAGAAGCGCAGCGTTCGGGCCGTTTTCTCGGCCTCTCGCGGCGAGAGCTCGCCGAACAGCGCGGCAAGCCGGATC
>DATBIU010000215.1:0-5130 GCA_036556765.1 Gemmatimonadaceae bacterium
GCGGCGACCAGGCGAGGCACCCCGCCCAGCGCCGCGACGTTCTGCGCCACGTTGGCCGCCCCGCCCAGCGCCTCCCGCCGCTCGCGCACCCGCACCACCGGCACCGGGGCCTCGGGCGAGATGCGCTCCACATCGCCCCGCAGGTAGACGTCGAGCATGGCGTCGCCTACGATTACGACGCGCTTGCCGCGGGCCGAATCGAGCACATCGACGAGCCGCTCGCGGGACAGGTAGTTTTGCATGCGGTGCGGGAAGCTAGGCGCACCCAGCGTGAGGGTCAACGAATCCGCAGTCGCAGTCCGCAATTCGCAGTGCGTCTCAGGGCATAAGCCTTGCCTTTCGGCAGTCCACCGGCCTGACGATCTCTCCACCCCGAATCGATTGGCGAACGTTTTCCAGCGGCTGAACGACTGGGCGAAGGGCGTCGTCCTGGCCATCCAGGAATACTTCACCCTCGCCTGGAACTCCATCCGCTTCATCTTCGCCCGGCCGTTCTATGGCTCGGACCTCGTGCAGCAGATGGACGCTATCGGCGTCCAGTCGCTGGGCATCGTCCTCCTCACCGGGTTCTTCACGGGAATGGTGTTGGCACTCCAGTCGTCGGTGCAGCTCAAGACCTTCGGCGCCACCATTTACATTGGGCGCCTGGTGTCCGCGTCCATGATCCGCGAGCTCGGTCCCGTGCTCGCCGGCCTCATGGTCGCCGGGCGCGTCGGCTCCGGCATCGCCGCCCAGCTGGGGTCGATGAAGGTCACCGAGCAGATCGATGCGCTGAACACGCTCGGCACCGACCCGATCAAGAAGCTGGTGACGCCGCGCGTGCTCGCGGCGCTCATCATGCTCCCCGTGTTGACGATCATCAACGATCTCGTCGGCATCATCGGCGGCAACGTCATCGCCAGCGCCTACGTGGGGCTCCCGACGTCGCTTTACTGGCGCACCGTATGGGAGCAGATCGCCGCCGGGGGGTTTACCCTCCGCTACATCCCGAACGACTTCATACAGGGTGTCGCGAAGCCGTTCGTCTTCGGCGGCATCATCGCCGTCACGGCCTGCCACTACGGGCTGAAGACGACCGGCGGAACGGAGGGCGTGGGGCAGGCGACGACGCGCACGGTGGTCACGGCGAGCATCCTGATCCTCATCATCGACTACTTCATGACGCAGGTCATGCTGGCGGTGTTCGCGGAATGACGAACGACGACACCCCGGAACGGCGAGCCGCCCAGCAACGTCGCGCCAACGACCGCGCGCGGCTTTCGACGCGGACGGCGGTGCGCGCGGCCATCCGCGACGAGCTCGCCAGCGACGCGCCGTCGACGCTGGAGATGCGGGCTCGCCGCGAAGATGCGGGGTTGAGTCCCGTCATCGAGCTCGATCACGTTTCCCTCGCGTTCGATGACCCGGTGCTCCAGGAAGTCTCGTTCGCCGCGCACGAGGGGGAGACGGTGGTGGTCGTGGGAGAGTCGGGAACGGGCAAGTCGACGATCCTCAAGCTCATCCTCCGGCTCCTCGTCCCCGACGAGGGCCGGGTGCTCATCGACGGGGAAGACATCACCCACCTCTCGTTCGAGGAGGCGCTCCAGGTTCGTCAGAAGATGGGGATGGTGTTTCAGGGGGCGGCGCTGTTCGACTCCATGACGGTGTTCGAGAACGTCGCCTATCCGTTGCGCGAGCACACCGACCTGAACGAGGACGAGATCGAGGCGCGCGTGCGCGAGAAGCTGGAGTTCGTCGACCTCGAGCCCGACAAGGTCATGCAGCAGATGCCGGCCGAGCTGTCCGGCGGCATGCGCAAGCGCGTCGGCATCGCGCGCGGGATGGCGAACAACCCGGAGCTGATGCTGTACGATGAGCCCACATCGGGACTCGATCCCCTCACCACGGGAACGATTACACGGCTCATCATGAAGTTGCAGCGCGAGCTCGGTGTCACGAGCATCGTCGTATCCCACGACATTCGCTCGGCATTCCGCATGGCGACGAAGGTTGCCCTGCTGTACGAGCGTCACATCGTGTTCTTCGGGACGCCCGAGGAGATGACGGGCAGCGACAACGAGTACATTCGCGATTTTCTCGGTGGGTTCTGACGTGCGGCCGACGGGGGTCCGCCTATGAAACGTTCGACGTTCATTACCTGGGATCAGCTCAAGGTCGGACTGCTGATCGTCTTCGCGTTCGTCGTGCTCGGTGTCGCCGCGGTGAAGCTGGGCCAGGCGGCGAACCTGTTCGCCGAGCGCTACGAGCTGGTGGCGCTGGTCCCCAACACCAGCGGTCTGCGGGAGGGCGGCTCGGTGACCGTAGCCGGTCAGCTCTCGGGCATCGTCGAAAGCATCGAGTTTCTGCCGGCCGATGGCGACACGACGCAGAATCTCATGGTGACGGTGAAAGTCGACGAGCGCGTTCGCGAGCAGATCCGCTCCGACTCGCGCGCCAAGCTGCGCACGATGGGACTGCTCGGCGACAAGACGCTCGACATCTCCCCCGGAACGGTGCCGAACGCGATCCTCGAGCCGGGTGACACCCTCGAGGTGTCGCCCTCGCTCGACTACGAGCAGGTGCTCGCGCAGGCCGCCGGCGCCGTGGGGGACATGGTGCAGCTCACCGCCGACCTGCGCGCGATCACCGGCGGGCTCGTGCGCGGCGAAGGGACGATGGGGCAGCTGCTCTCCAACCGGACGTTGTACGATGAGCTCGCCGGCACGCTCAGCCGGACGAACACGCTGCTCGCCCGGTTGCAGCAGCCCGGCGGAACGTTCGGGCGGTTGCTCGACGATCCGGCGCTGTATGACCGCATGGTCCGCCTGACGGGCTCGCTCGATACGCTCACGCGCGCCATGGCGTCAGCCGAGGGCACGCTCGGCAAGCTGATGCGCGACGACACGCTGTACGTCCGCCTGACGAGCATCGCCGCCAGCGCCGACTCGGCCCTCCGGCTCATGACGCAGGGGCAGGGCTTCGCGGCGCGGATGCTCAACGACCAGGCGCTGTACGACCGGCTCAACAAGACCCTCACCGATCTCTCGGCGATTCTCGAGGACGTACGCGCCGATCCCGGGAAGTACACGAAGGGAATGATAAAGGTCTTCTGAAACCGGGATCGGGGGATCAGGGGATCGGGGGGTCGAGGGCGCATGCGGGCGGGGTCCTGTTTCTCGCGATCCTGGGCATCTCCGTCGCCGCCCCACTCATTCGCCTGTCGAGCGCGCACCCGGTCGCGATCGCCGTGTGGCGGCTCGTCATCTCGCTCGCGCTGCTCGGTGGAGCGCTCGCCTTCACGCGGGGATGGCGAGCGTGGCGCGGTCTCACGTCTCGCGAGCTGGCGCTTGCCCTCGCCGCGGGGGCCATGCTCGCGATCCACTTCTGGTCGTGGAACACGTCGCTGCTGTACACGAGCATCGCGGCGTCCGTCATCCTCGTGAACCTCCAGCCCGCGATCGTCGCCGTCCTGTCCTCGCTGTGGCTGCACGAGACCCCCACGCGACGGCAGTGGACGGGGATTGGCGTCGCCATGGCGGGTGCAGCGGCGGTCGTGTTCGCGGGCGGCGCCGCGGCCGCGGGCCACGGATCGCGGCCGCTGCTCGGCAATGCGCTCGCGCTCGTCGGCGCGGTGACGGCGGCGCTCTATTATCTCACGGGACGTCGGCTGCGGACGAAGCTCGATCTTCTCCCCTACGTCACGCTCGTCTACGGCGCCTGCCTCGCCGCCCTTCTCGTCATCGTCCTCCTGGTCGGCGCGCCGCTCCTGCCTCAGCCCGGGCGCGAGTGGGCGATCTTCGCCGGCCTCGCGCTCGGCCCCATGCTCCTCGGGCACACCGGGATGAACTGGGCGCTCGGCTCGTTGCCGGCCTACGTCGTGAACCTCACCGTGCTCGGTGAGCCCGTGGGCGCGATCCTCCTGGGGGCGCTGCTACCGGGGATTCGGGAGGTTCCGACGCTCGGCGTGGTGGCCGCGGGCTCGGTCGTCATTGCCGGTATTCTGATGGCGCTGCCGCGGCGGGAGGCGGGTGGTTAGCGTTGAGGCATGGCGCAACACCCGCAGTCCCGCTGAGACGATGTCGGCCCCGACGAGAAGCCTGTCCGGTGCTCGCCGCGCCGTCCGCTACGAGCTCGACGTCGTGGCGACGCGAGGACCAATTCTCGAATCGCGCCATCGCGTCCACGCCGCCATCGTCGACGGCCGCGGGGAGCTGATCGGCTCGGCGGGCGACACCTCGATCGTGACCGCGTGGCGATCGGGCGCCAAGCCGATGCAGGCGGCGTCGTTCGTCGCCGCGGGAGTGCCCGACGCGGTGGGGTGGGGAGACAACGAGCTGGCGTTGGCGTGCGCGTCGCACGCTGGCGAGCCCGAGCATGTCGCGATCGCGTCGCACATGCTCGAGTCGATCGGTCTCGAGGAAGGAGATCTGGCGTGCGGTCCGCACGAGCCGCTGTCCAAGCGCGGCTCGAAGCTGCTGCGTGAGTCCGGTTTGCACCCGACACGTCTCCACAACAACTGCTCTGGAAAGCATGCCGCGATGCTCGCTCTCGCCGTCCGCGCCGGCGAGGGAGCGCTCGGCTACCAGCTGGCCGAGCATGCGGTGCAGCAGGGCGCGCTGGCGATGGTGTCGCGATGGACCGGCGTTCCTGCCCACCGTGTGCTCGTCGCCGTAGATGGGTGCGGCGTGACGACCTTCGGGTTGCCGCTCGAGGCGATGGCGATCGCCTTCGCCCGGTTCGCGGCCGCGGCGGAGCGGGGCGACGAGATCCCGAGCCGCGTGTTCGGGGCCATGCGAAGCCGGCCGTTCCTCGTGGGCGGCACGGACCGGTTCGACACGGTGATCATCGAGGAGACCGATGGCACCGTCATCGCGAAGGTGGGCGCGGAGGGAATGCACTCACTCGCGATTCCCACGCGCGGGCTCGGCCTGGCGATCAAGGTCGAAGACGGCGGACAGCGAGCACAGCACGTCGCCGTGATACGGCTGTTGCAGCTCCTGGGCGTGCTTCCCGACGAGCTGCCACCGCGCCTGGCGGCGTTTGCCCGCACGGCGGTCGTCAACACCCGCGGCGAGACGGTCGGGGAGCTGGCACCGCTCGCGTGATCGGCAACGCGCCGTCCTCCCATGCAAGGCGATGATGGCGAACCGG
>DATBIU010000216.1:0-3536 GCA_036556765.1 Gemmatimonadaceae bacterium
TTTGGAAGGGCGATCACGGTGAGGATCCCGATGATGCTCAAGACGGTGACGAGCTCCATCACTGTGAACGCGAAGCGAGTATTACGCATGAAGACTCCTCGGGTGGCGCCGACGACAAAGGCGCGACTCGTGCCATTTGCCAAGTTGTTGTATGAGAGGGAGTTGCGTTTCCCGCGCAGGCTGCCGGCTACGCAAACAGGTGCAAACTCGAAACTTTTTTGCATAACACCAATGAGGAATGAGGGGTGCCAATCCAATGAGGAATGAGGGCTGAGGAGTGAGGAATCCGATCATGAGGTTCAATGGAATTCCTCACTCCTCCGTCCTCATTCCTCATTCGTTCATCACCTATTCCAGCCCGTATTCGCGGATCTTGTAGAGGAGCGCGCGGTGCGACAGCTCGAGCAGCCTGGCGGCGCGCGTGCGGTTCCCACGCGTGTGCTCGAGCGCGCGGCGGATCAGCGCCTTCTCGAGCTCGGTCGTCTGGCGCTTTACGGACAGCGTGCCGTCCGTCACCGCCGCGTGACGGCCACTCGAGCGCACCGGCGACGGGAGGTCCGGCGGCTCGATCATCTCGCCTCCCGTCATCACCAGCGCGCGCTCGATCGCGTGCTCCAGCTCGCGCACGTTCCCCGGCCACGAGTGCTCGGCGAGGATGCGCAACGCGCTGGCCGAGATGCCGCGCGCCGTCAGACCCATGCGGGCGGCATGGCGCTCGAGGAAGAATCGGGCGAGCTCGGGAACATCATCGGGCCGGTCGCGCAACGGCGGGAGCGCGATGGCGACCACGTTGATGCGGTAGAACAGGTCGGCGCGAAACCGCCCGCTCGCGACATCGGCCTGGAGATCGCGGTTGGTCGCCGCGATCACCCGGACATCGACGGCGCTCGACGCCGTCGCACCCACGCGGCGCACCTCGCCTTCCTGAAGCGCGCGCAGGAGCTTCACCTGGAGCGCCGCCGGCAGCTCGCCGATCTCGTCGAGGAAGAGCGTGCCCTCGTGCGCCTCCTCGAACAGCCCGGGCTTGTCACGCGTGGCGCCGGTGAACGCGCCCTTCTCGTGCCCGAACAGCTCACTCTCGAGCAGTGCCTCGGGAATGGCGCCACAGTTCACGGCGATGAACGGCCCGCTCGCGCGCGGACTCTCCCGGTGGATGAGCCGGGCGACAAGCTCCTTCCCCGTGCCGCTCTCACCGGTGAGCAGCACCGTCGCGGGATGGCGCGCCACCTTTCGGGCCACCTCGAGCGCGGTGCGCATGATGTCGCTGCGACCGATGATCGCGTCACCCGACTGTCGCAGCGATGACAGCTCGCCCTCGAGACGCTTCACCTCCGCCCGGAGCCGCTCCCGCTCCATCGCCTTCCGCACCACCAGCACGATCTCTTCGGCGCGGAACGGCTTCTGGATCCAGTCGTACGCGCCGCGCTGCATCGCGGCGATGGCCGTGTCCGCATCGCCGTACGCGCTCATCATCACCACGAGCCCATTTCCGCCCGCCGCGGCGTGCCGCTCGAGAAAGGTCATGCCGTCCATCACGGGCATGCGGACGTCGCAGAGGATGAGGTCCGCCGGTGCGGCCGCGAGCTTCGCGAGCGCGTCCTCGCCATCGGTCGCCGTGGTCACCTGATGCCCCTCGTCGCCGAGAATCACCGAGATCGTGTGCCGAAGCGCCGGCTCGTCGTCGATAAGGAGGATGCGCATCCCGGTCATCTGACGAGCTCGGCTTCCCGCACCGGAGGCATGAGTCTCACTGGAGGCGACACCACTGCGCCCAACGGGAACATCATGACGAACGCGGCGCCACCTTCGCGCGCGGGGCGCACCCACACTACGCCGCCGAGGTTGTCGACGATGCGAGCGACGATCGCCAGCCCCAGGCCGGTGCCCTTCCCCGGCGGCTTGGTCGTGAAGAACGGATCGAAGATGCGCTCGACGTCGTCCGCATCGACGCCGGGGCCGGAATCGGCGACCGTCACGGTGAGAATGCGAGCCGGCTCCCCGACACGGTGCAGCCACGCTCGCACGCGCGGATTCTTTTCACGCTCGGCGAGCACGTTAGTCGGATCGCCCTTCCGCGGGATGGCGTCCTCCCGGAGGGCGCCGAGGGAATCCCCGCGAGCCCCGATCGTCACCGTCCCATTCCCGTCCATCGCGTCGACCGCGTTGAGCAGCAGGTTGACGAGGGCCTGCTCCAGCTCGTGCCGGTCTCCCGACAGCGAGGGGACGCCGGCCGGGATGTCCATGTGGACCTCCACCTGCCTGAGCGCACCCTGGTCGCGAAGCATCGTCACGACTCGTGCGACCGTCTCGTCGATGGCGATCGACTCGGGGGTAGTGCGACGCGGGCGCGCATAGTCGAGCAGCCCGCGCACAATCCGATCGATGCGCGAGGTCTCTCGCTCGATGGCGTCGAGCTCGTCGTCGAGCCCGTTGGCGCGAAGGCGTCGCCGCAGAATGTGCGTGTAGCCGTTGATGGCGCCGAGCGGGTTTCCGATCTCGTGGGCGATGCCGGCGGCGAGTCGCCCGACGCTCGCCATCTTCTCCGCCCGCACGACCAGCGTCTGCTCCTCGAGCAGTCGGGTGGTCATGCGGTTGAGGCTGGTGGCGAGGCGCGCCAACTCGACGGAGTGCATCTCCGGCGCCCGGCGCCCCAGATCGCCTTCCGCGATCGCTTCCGCCGCGGCGACGATCTCATCGACCGGCCGGATCACCAGCCGCCGCACGAGGTAGCCGCCAAAGACGACGAAGATCGCGACGTCGGCGACGATGAGCATCGTCAGCCAGAATGCGGCGTTCCGGCTCTCGGCGATTCCAGTAAATACGAGCAGGCTCGCGACGGCGAGCATGAGGGCGGCCGTCGCGAGAACCGCGAGGTTCCCGAGCAGCTCCCAGCGGAGCGATGGAAGCGGCCGCGCGGTCACGGTCAGGCCTCGACGCCGAACCGCGAGAGCTTTCGGTAGAGCGTCGACGGATCGATGCCGAGCACCTCGGCGGCGCGGCTCTTGTTGCCGCCCTCGCTCTGCAGCACCCACATGATGTACGCGCGCTCGATCACGTCGAGCGTCGGGTTCGTGGGACCTCGCTCGGCGACGATCGGCTCCGATCGGCGCTCGGTGATGCGCTGCGGCAGCGCCGACGGGTCGATGACCTCTCCCGCCGTCAGAATCGCGGCGCGCTCGAGCGAGTTCTCGAGCTCACGCACGTTGCCGGGCCACTGGTACTCTCGCATGATCTCGAGCGTCTCTTCGCTCAGCCGTTTGAGCGGCTCGCCGCGCGCCTTCGCCGTTCGCTCGAGAAACGCCGTGGCGAGGAGCGGAATGTCCTCCTTGCGGTGACGCAGGGGCGGCAGGTGCAGCGCGAACACGTTCAAGCGATAGTAGAGGTCGCTGCGGAACCCGCCGCGCTTCATCTCTTCTTCCAGCTCACGGTTGGTCGCCGCCAGCACGCGAGCGTCCGTCGGAATGGCCTCGGTGGCGCCGACCGGGATGATCTCGCGCTCCTGAAGCGCGCGCAGGAGCTTCACCTGCGTCGAGGGC
>DATBIU010000217.1:0-13859 GCA_036556765.1 Gemmatimonadaceae bacterium
TCCTCCAACGGGTCGTACGCCTTCTTCTGCTGGAGCGGCACGATGCGCCGGACGCCGTTGTCGTCGATCACCTCGGTGACGATCGGCAGATTCTCCGCCAGGCGCGGTTTGACGCCGAGGTCGATGCGGACGGGCCCGACGGGGGTCGTATAGCGGAAGCCAAACCCCGGAGTGATCGCGCTCGTCCCGCGCGTGAGTGTCGAGATGTTGCCTTCGCCCACCACGCCCGCGTCGACGAACAGCGCCATGTCGAGCGAGCCCCAGAGTCCGAACCGGTACTCGATGCTTCCCTCCAGCAGCGTGCTCCCCCCGACCGGCCGCGGCTCGAAGTTGCTGGAGGGGAGTGTGGCGGCCTCGTCGCAGTCGCCGGCAAGCAGCTCGTCGCGCGTGCAGAGGGCAGGGGTCGTGTCGTTAGGTGCATCGAGGAGCTTCCCGGGATCGATCGTGAGCACTCGGGGGCCGAGCTGATTCTCGCCGTACCCGCGCACCGATTGGGCGCCGCCGGCATAGAACCGCTTCCGCGGGTGAATGATCGCGCTGGCCCCGACCAGGCCCCGACCGAGGAGGGCCTCCGACGCGCTCGCGAGGGCGCGCACCCATCCGCCGCGAACGCGCCAGGCCAGCACCGCGTGACGCCCGAACGCCTTGTACCGGCGATACTCCCCCGACACGCGGTTGTATCGGTAGTCCGACAGCGTGAACGCCGACGCGTGCTCGACATCCGCGCGCGCGAAGTAGCCGCGCGATGGGTCGAGCGGATCATCGCCCCGGTCGGTCACGAACGAGAGCGCCAGCGGGGAGAGCCGCTGCCGGGCGCGGAGCGCCGTAATGTCCGTCGGATCGCAGATCCCGAAGTTCTCGCAGAAATAGACGTCGCTCGCCTCCACCCGTGTGAGCTCGAACCGGTAGGCGAGACTCACCGGCGCGCGCGACGCGAGCGTCCGCGTGAAGCTCGCGCTCGCGCCGAGTCCCTTTTCGACGAAAATGCCCGGCGCGCTGCGGCGGTGCGTGAACGCGCTCAGGCCCAGCGTGTTCCGCGGGGACTGGAACCAGGGCTGGGTAAAGTCGGCGGTCGCCTGCCAGGTGGGGGCGAAGTACTGGTCAGCATCGCGGTCCGACACCGGGCGCCGCAGCACCTCCTGGAAGGGGAACTGCGCGTTCAATGAATTGGCGAAGAGATTCCCGACCGCACCCCGGAAGTCGAGGCGGCGCGCGCCGCCGAACCAGTTGTACCTCGTGAGGCGCCCCTCGACCTGCCCAAACTCGATCGTGTTGAAGCCCGCGCTCGCGCGGATCTCGCGCAGCGGCGCCTCCTGCACGGTGATCTGGATGTGCTTGATGCTGTCGCCCTGCGGGGGGACGATGATCACCGCGCGCCGGAAGAGATTCGACTCGTACAGATTGCGCTGGCTCGTCACCAGCTCATGTCGCTTGTACGGCCTGCCGGCCTCGAGCGTGAGCGAGTTGCGAATCGTCCGCTCGGACACCCGCTCGTTCCCGGTGATCGAGATGCTGCCGACGACCGTCGGCCACTTCGGATCGACCGTCGCGCGGATGCTCGCCGCCTTGGCGGCGGTGTCGACGACGATCGTGTCGATGCGGGCGTCGGCATCCCCGTATCCCTTGTCCCAGAGGGTGGCCTCGAGAAACGCGACGCTGGAGTCGAGCGCGATGAGGTTGAGCGGGTCGCCGGCGCGTACCTTCATGGCGTTCCGCACCTCGTTGTCGTTCAGCACCTCGGCCGGCCGCTCGAGGCGGATGGCGCTGATGCGTGTCGGGGGACCCTCGGTCACCTTGAACTCGACGCGCACACCGCCGTCCTTCGGTGTGATGGAGGTGTCGACCTGGGTGTCCCGCCATCCGCGCTTCCAGTAGAACACGCGAATGCGGAGCATGTCGCGGCGCAGCTCGGTGCGATCGAGGAAATGCCGCTCCTTGAACAGGCTCCAGTCGCTGATCAGGCAGAAGGGTGTGTAGAGGATCGCGAGACAGCGGGTTTCCTCGGTCTTGATGCTCTCCTCGAGGTCGTCCTTGCTCACCGATTCGACGCCGGACCACTCGAGGTCCTTGACCTCGGGTGCCTCGCGCTCATCGCGCTCCTGCGCCCCCAACGTCGTTCGGCCGGTGAGGCAGGCAAGCAGCGTGATCAGGCTGGCCAGGGCGAGGCGAGTCATGGGGGGGCAGAAGTGCAAGGCCTGCGCCTCTGGCGAGGCGCAGGCCGGGCCCGGGGCCCAGGGCCATGGGCCAGGAAGGGCAGGGGGTGATGCGGATTCCGTTCGGTCGTCGTCCGATGAGCAAACGGCCGCGCTGTGCGCGGCCGTTTGCCTATCCTTCTCCCTGGCCCGTGGCCCCTGGCCCCAGGCCCGCTCGCCGGCCTTACAGGCCGGCGAGCAAGGCGTCGTTACCCGCCGTTCCGGCGATGCGCTTGATCAGCCACTCCATCGCGGACTGCGGCGGCATCTGCTGAAGGCCGCGACGCAGCGTGTAGACGTTGTCCAGCTGATCCGGGCGGAAGAGCTTTTCCTCGCGCCGCGTTCCGCTCGTCGCGATGTCGATCGACGGGAAGATCCGCTTCTCGGAGAGTGACCGGTCGAGCTTGATCTCGGAGTTGCCCGTTCCCTTGAACTCCTCGAAGATCACGTCGTCCATCCGCGATCCCGTCTCCACCAGCGCGGTCGCGATGATCGTCAGCGACCCACCGCCGTGCTGGGGCGCAACGGCGCGCGCGGATCCGAAGAACGCCTTCGGACGCGCCATGGCCGTCGCATCGAGACCGCCCGACAGGGTGCGGCCGGTACCGCGCTCCACCGTGTTGTGCGCGCGCGCGAGCCGCGTCAGCGAATCGAGCACGATCACGACATCCTTGCCGTTCTCGACCAGCCGGCGCGCGTGCTCCAGCGTCATCTCGGCGACGTCCACGTGACGCTCGGCTGGCTGGTCGAAGCTCGACGCGATGACCTCGCCGCGTCCCCATTCGATCATCTCGCTCACTTCCTCCGGGCGCTCGTCGACGAGTAGCACCAGCAGCGTCGCGTTCGGGTGATTGATCGCGACGCCCTCGGTGATCGCCTGGAGCAGCATCGTCTTTCCGGCGCGCGCGGGGGCGACGATCAGCGCGCGCTGGCCGAAGCCGATCGGCGCGATGAGATCGATCGCGCGACGCGTGAGCTCGGGCCCGCCCTTGGCGGGGCGGCCCGTCTCGAGCACCAGTTTGCGGTCTGGATACGAGGCGACGAGCGAGGAGAATTCCGGACGTCGCAACGCCGACGCGGGATCCTCCCCGTTGATCGTCTTCACCTCGGCGACCGCCATTCGTCCGCGATGATCGCGGCCCACCGTGGCCTGCACCATGTCGCCGCGCCGGAGTCCGAGCTGCCTGACGAGATGCGGCGGCACGAACGCATCGCTTGGTGTGGGGAGGTAGCTCTCGGCCGCCCGGCGAATGAATCCGCCATCCCGCGACGGATCGAACCACCCCTCGGCGTCTCCCTCGGCGACGATGACGGCGGGGACGGGAGCGCCTCCTCCGTGCTCGGGGCGCGGGCCTCCGCGACCGCGGCCGCGTCGTCCGCGGCGTCCGTTCTGGCCAAACCGGTCGCGTCCGCCCTGATGCTGCGGGTGCTGGCCGGGCTGCCGTGTCGGCGGAGGACCGCCTGGCGCCGGGACGCTCTCGCTGGCCGGCGTAATGATGGGCGCGGCCGGGGCCGGCGTGCCGTTGTCGTGCTCCGGTGCTCCGCCATCGGGGAGCGTGGAGGCATCGTCACGATAGGGATTCACTTCCATGTCATTGGCCTCGAAGGTGGGACGAGGCTGCGCGGGGCGCGGGCCGCGCCCACGACGGGGCGGGCGTCTGCGTTCGTTCATGCAACCAGGTGTGTCGTGGTGGATTCTCGGCGGGCACGTCCATACGGAGCGTGCCCCATGCGTCCTTTGGGGTTTCTCGTGAGCGCGCCGCGATGCACGCGGCTGTTCCAAGGCGCTCTGGTGCATGGCCGTCCTGGCGACGCACCGGTCGTACTTTCGTGCTGTTGTCGACGACGTCGCGGAACCACGGACGACTCACGCGCTTCCGGCGCTTGCTCAGCGCAACCCGAGCGGCTCCGCGCCTGCCTTGCGGCGCTGCTCGACTACCAGGGATGACCAACGCGCGCTGGCGGGTCAGCCACCACCAACTTCGTTTGCCAGGCCGATTTTCGCAACTACCAGTTTCCTGACCCTCTGGGGCGAGAATTGTGCCCCGAGGGTATGAGGAATGAGGACGGAGCAGTGAGGAATCGCCAGACGAGGTGCCGGGCAACCGAATTGCTCACTCCTGGTTCCTCATTCCTCCCTCTCACGAAGCGCATCCAGCTTTCGGGATGATGCGATTACCCGCCGAGCGAGATCGACGATGCGCTTGACCGAGTCCCGCTGCTCGGCGTTGAGGGTGGGGTCGAGCTCCAGTAGCTGCGATTCGGCGAGCAGCGCGGCGAGCGGGTTGTTCATCTCGTGTTGCACCCGTCCCACCGCGTTCGAGAGCTCCATCACCCTGCTGGTCTCGGTCAGCTTATCGTCGCTCACGCGTGAGGCTCCGGCACGTATTCGGTTGCAGTCCCGCACCAATGACGACGCAGCCTCGCGGACGTCAGCGGGCGTGACCTCCGGGCCCGATCTGCATAACTTACGCCCCCCAATGACCACTCCCTCCGCCCACGCTCGCGCCGAGATCGCCGCGGCCGTCGATGCCTATCGGAACGACGCGAACATCGCCAGGCTGCTCGAGCGCATCGACGCGGCCGCGCGTACCACCGATCCCGACACCCTGGCCTTGGCCGTCGAGCCGTTTCGCGCGATGCCCGAGGTCGCGGGCCCCGCGTACGAGCACATCGTCGCGGCAAAGCCTGACGACGCTCGCGCGCTGGTGATTCTCGCCAACGCCTACTGGCTGGCGGGGCGCGGGCCGGAGCAGGTGGCGGAGCTCGCGTCGCGCGCGATCGCCGCCGACCCAACGCATCGCGGCGCGTGGCACCTGTGGGCCCTCACTGAATCGGACCTTCGCGCGCGCGTGGGCCGGTGGCGTCAGGTCGCCGAGCGTTTTGCCGACGATCAACTGGCCCGCGCGAACCTGGCCGACAATGCCGCGTCGCTCGCCTCGACCGACCACGATCGCGAGGCACTCGCGCTGGCTATAGAGACCTACTCGCAGCTCCTTGCCCGCGCGGAGCGCGACGAGGAGCGGCAGGCGCTGGAGCGCGCGATCGAGACCCTGCGGGGGTGGAGACTATGAGGAATGAGGACCGAGGAGTGAGGAATTCGACTGAGTGGCCTGTCGTTCAGTCGAATTCCTTACTGCGCGTTCCTCATTCCTTCTCCGTCACGCACTCGCGTCTCTCACCCTCGGCGCCATTTTCGCCAGCTCGGCCATGAGCTCCTGGAGCTCGAACGGCTTGTGCAGGGCCTTGCATCCGCACGCCTCGATCAGCTCGAGCGCGCGCTCGCTCGTGTCGCCGGTGGTGAACAGCGTGCGATATCGCAGGTGCGGCTGGATCGAGGCGGCGAGCTCGAACAGGACGTCGCCGCGTAGGTCGGGGATGCGGAGATCCAGCACGAGAAAGTCGAAGTGCTCGGCACGGAGGAGCGTGTGCGCCTGCTCGCCGGCCTCGACGGCGATGACGTCGTAGCCGGCGCGCTGCAGGGCGATCGTCAGCGCCCGGCAGATCGTCGGTTCATCATCGACTACGAGTACGCGCAACCGCTCATTGAACCGCATTCGTCCGCTCTCCTCGTCGTCCCAGCCGCGCCGTGAGCAGCGCGACGAACTCGTCCGGTGGTACGCTCTGTCTCAGCGCAGTCGGCGTGAGTCCGGTCGCTGCCCGAACCTGTCGTGCGAACAGCCGCGACGATCCGTAGCCAAGGCGCTCGACCACCTCATCCAGCGAGCGTCCCGGGTCCTGCATATAGAAATACGCACGCAAGAGCCGCGCGCCCAGCACCAGCATTCTCGCCGACGCGATTCCGGCGCGTTCCAGCCACCGGTCCAGCGCGCGGCGGTTCATCGCCGCCGCCTTGGCGAGGTCGTTCACGTCCTGGAACTGCTGCGGCACGCGGAACAGCCGCTCGACCGCCCGCGCCAGCTCGGCGGGGACCGTGCCGAGCGGCCGCGCGAGCGACGCGAGGACCATGTCGCTCATCACGTACGCCGGCTGCCGCTCCAGGAGATCGCGGAAGCGGCGCGGCTCGTCATCGAAGTTCCGGAGCACGACGTGCCGCACGCCCAGCTTTGCCAGCTCGACCGTCGCGCCGAGCGTTTCCGGCGCGAGGATCGTATAGATCACGACGGGGAGCGAAGGGAAGTCCCGGATGAGTATCCGGAGCTCGTCCAGTCGCACCGTGCCCTCGGCCCGTGGATCTGCAACGACCAGATCCACCGGCTTGCGTCGGACCTCGTCCATGAGCTCGTTCCACCGATCGACGGTGATGACGTGGTGCTCGCGGCCGAGGACGATTCGCAGGTGGGACAGCAGCAGAGGAGGGAGACGGACGACGACGTTCACGCCACCGGATCACGTGTCCTAAAAGTGCACATCGGTGTCTGAAGATGTGCGTTTACCGATGGACGCGCGACGGTACCTTGCGTGACAGTTGCAACCCCCCAGTTACAACATTCTTCGCGAGGTCTGTCATGTCCCGCCGCCACCTCTCTCTCCTGGTGCTCGCCCTCCTGACGTTTGCTGTATCTGCCTGCGCCGACGTAACCGCGCCGGAGCCCAGCAGTGACTGCCCGGTCGTTAGTGGAACCGGCACACGGAAAGATTGCTAAAACCTAATCTCTTGCTGCTTGGGTCGCCGGTTGCCGCCGGCGACCCTTTTTTCATCAACCGGCGACGCCGGCCAACTCGCGCATCTCTCGGACGGCATCCGCGATTCGCTCCGTTTCCGGCGTCGGCGAGAACTCGGGCGCGTTGGCAATGATAACGACGCCACCGTCGCGCAACGCCTCGAGACTCTGCTCGGCGCGGAAGAGCACTTCGTTGACGTGGTGCTGCTCGGCCAACTGGAGAGCGCGTTGGAGTGCTGCTCTCGCTTGATCGGTCTTGCCGAACATGCCGAAACCCTGGCCGACGTACAGATGGTAGTGGCAAGCGAGCGACGGGGGCAGCGGCTCCGTTGCCAACCCCCGGCGGTACTGTTCAAACACCGGTTCGCGTCCGTCCGCTGCTGCGCATTCCATCAAGTTGATCGTCGCGACCCAGCGCGAGTACTGCTCGGTTGCCGTGGCGGCGAGGATCAGGTACGCATCGCGCGCGGCGGCGCGCATTCCTAGCTCGTAAAACGCGACCGCGATATCGCTGAGCACGCGGTCGCGTGCCGACGGGGCGGTGAGCCCGTCCAGCGCCTCGTAGGCCATCTGGATCGCCACCTCGAACTCGCCGCGTCGAATTGCAACGTCCGCGCGGGCGTGCAGCGCGAGCGCCTTCACGTCGGACAGGCGATTGGCGGATGTTTCCCGAATGGTCTCGTCGAGCAGCGACTGCGCCTGCGGCAGGTTGCCGCGATCGATCGCGAGGTTCGCCTCCGAGATGCGAGCGCGCAACACGTTCACGATATCGCCCGACATCGCAGCGACGCACGCCGCTCGGGCATACGCCGTCGACGCCTCATCAACCTGGGCGAGGGTTCGCAGGCACGCGCCCAGCTGCATGTTCGCGGCGATGACAATGTCGGCCTCTTCCACGGGATGCGCGTGCGCAATCACCGTGCGGTGCACGTCGGCCGCCAGCTCCCAGCGGCCATCGAACTGGAGCGCACGTGCGTAAGCAAGCAAGCGTGGCGCGATGAGCGGAACGCGCACCATCCCCGCCCCTTCCATCGCGTCGACGATGCTGGCGAGGATCGCCGTCGAGGACGAACCCGCGTCCATCGCATCGATCGCCTCGCGCACCGCACGGAGTCCCCACGCACCCGGCGAGACCACGCTCGGCCCCTCGACGAGCCACGCGTCGAAGAGCCGCAACGTGACCAGACCGGCGCTCGTCAGGCGCCACTCCGGGCTACCCTCCGTCGCGCGCGCGAGCGCTTCGAAGAACGGGACGTGCTGGAGTCTGGACTCACTCATAGTGGTTCCCGCATTCCTCGCGTAAGGATCGGACTTTCTGCCATTGTGCGCTATGAAATTGACGAGGGTACCGAGGTGCCGCAACGACACTTTTGAGACACGGGGCGCACGAATTCAGACACTTGTACCGCCAACACCGCGCATTCTCGCGTGCGCTCTCCCCAGAATATCGACGGTGACCAGAAAGGCGACGCCACCGTCGCGCTCGCTACGGGCTATGTTTGTTCGAGTGCGGCATGCGCATCTCACGCTGGGTCGTCTTCAGGACACGCGCAACTTCCTTCCGATCAAGGCGCCTCATGCTCACCTCCGCAGCCATCGGCGTCCCGAGCGCCGCCCCCGCGTCCGGTCTTCGCGGTTGGCAAAACGCGACCGCGCCCTACCGAGTAAGCAGCACCGCACGCGCGGCCCTCCAGCTCCTCACTACGCTTCTCCCACTTGGCGCGCTCGTCGCCCTGATGTACGCGATGCTCGACGTCTCGTACTGGCTGACGCTGGCGCTTGCCGTCCCCGCCGCCGGCTTCCTCGTGCGTACTTTCATCATCATGCACGACTGCGGTCACGGCTCGTTCGTGCCCTCGCGTCGCGCCAACGAAGTGATCGGCTTTCTCACCGGCGCGATCACGCTGACTCCCTTCGCGCAGTGGCGGCGCGACCACGCGCTGCATCACGCGTCCTCCGGCGATCTCGACCGGCGGGGCCACGGCGACGTGATGACGCTCACCGTCGATGAGTATCTGGCCCGGTCGCGGTGGGGGCGCATCAAGTACCGGCTGTATCGCCACCCGATCACCCTATTCGTGCTCGGTCCGATCTTTCTTCTCGTCGTGCGCCATCTCCCCGCCGCCGGCATCGCGCGTACGCGGAAAACGACGCTCGAGCTGCACGCCACCAGCGCGGCGATCGTGGCGATCCTGCTCGCGCTGATGCTCGCGGTAGGATGGAAGGCGGTGCTGCTCGTCTACGGCCCGATCGTGCTCTTCGCTGGCGCCACCGGCAATTGGCTCTTCTACGTGCAGCATCAGTTCGAGGACGCGTACTGGCAGCCGCACGCGGGATGGGATTATGCCGAGGCGGCGATCCGCGGGGCGTCCTACTACCGGCTGCCGCGGGTGCTCGAGTGGATGACCGGACGGATCGGGCTGCACCACGTGCACCACCTCGATCCGAAGATCCCCAACTATCACCTGCGGCGCTGCCACGATGAGAACGGGATGCTTCAGACCGTCACCGTGCTCACCATTCGCGAGAGCATCCGGACGGCATCGCTGAAGCTGTGGGACGCGGAGCAGGGGCGCATGGTCGGCTTTCGCGCGCTGCGGTCGCGCCGGTTGATCGCTCGTTAGCGCCCGAGGGATCTCGCCGGGCCCAGCGTCATTCGCACCATCGACGGAGTCTCGATCCCGCGCTATCCGATCATGGTGCGGACGGCGCCCTGCCGTCCCCACCGGCGTTCGCCGCCAGCACACGCGGCGATGCGACCGTGCGCGGATCGCCGTCCGAGACGTACCGGCGGCCAGGCTTCTCCAGCCATTCCAGCGTCCGCTCGAGCGAATTCCCCACCACCTGCACGCGCTCCAGCCTCAGGGGATTGAACGCGGGATCGAACGGGCTCGGCACCGGCTCCCCGGCCACGAGCAGAACGGCGGCATGGTCGTACGCGACCGTGCGCTGCGAGCGCCCGTCGGTCCACGCCCCCTTCGCCGCCAGCGCCTGATTCTTCGGCCACACGCCTAACGGCAGCGCCAGCGTGCGCACTCGATATCCGGGAACCGCCGAGTCGACCGCCAGGGCAAGACGCGCGATCTGCTCCTGCACGACGGCATCCTCGTACTTCGACAGCTGCGCATGCCACAGCGTGTGGTTACACAGCTCGAAGCCGCGCTCGGCCAGGAACTTCACCTTGGCGTGGCGCCATGCCGTCTTCTGGCCCTCGATGTCGCGGTCCCCAAAGAACGCGCGCCCGGCCTCCGCCCCCGACAGCAGGCAGAACGTCGCCTTGCTCTCCCAATCGGGGTGCGTCTTCTGGAAATCGAGCCAGATGCCCACGGCGCTCGTCGAGTCGATCACGAGCTCGCCATTCCGCTCGATGTAGCGGAACTGGGAAGGAGAAGCGTCGTCGAAGGTGAACACCACCGGAGACAAGCCGCGGGGCAGATCGATGTTCCTGTCGACCAGCTGCGCGACCGTGATCGGGCGGTAGCCACGCTCGTAGAGGATCTCGAGGTCGCGCCGGAAGCGCGTGTGCTCGCGCTCCCAGCGGCCTTCCTTCGCGCCCACCAGGTGGTACTCGAGAATGGCGACGCGTCCCATCTCGTTGGGCTGGCGGTTTCGGGAAGCCGAATCGAGAGCAACCATCGCGCGGGCAGCCGCCATCTCATTGGATGAGGATGCCGGGGCGTCGTTCGGCCGTGCTTCTGTCCTGCTACATCCCGACGTGATGGCGACGATCGGGAGAAGGGCGGCAAGCCGCCGGTACTGTGAATGCATATGGGGCGCTAAGGGCGCTGAGGGCGCGAAGGGCGCTGAGGGCGTGACGGACCGCACATCCCTCGTTCGCTCCCGAATGGATCGGAAACCTGGGGGCGGCGCCGGTGGTACTATTGTTGGAAGCGGCTCGTCTCACATGGTTCGGGCGCCGCTACCCTGATCCACTCTGATGACGTTCATCGGCTCTCTTCAGCAACGCCTTCGCACGTTCCGCGAGCGCTGGCACGGTGATCCGGCGCACCCTCCGCGGGAGTGGATGCGCGAGCAGTGGCAGCCGCTCGCGGTCATGGGCGCGCTGGTGCTCACCGTCCTCCTGTTCGACGCGTGGCTGGCCACCTGTGGCTTCGCGGGATGCCCGTCTTCGGAGGAGATTCGGGGCTTTCGGCCGGTCGAGGGGAGCGAGGCCATCGATCGCTCCGGTCAGTCGCTCGGGCGACTGACGTCGGTGCGCCGCATCAACGTCCCGCTCGGTGATGTCCCGCGTCACGTGCAGCAGGCGTTCATCGCCACCGAGGACCGGCGCTTCTACGAGCACAACGGACTCGACTGGCGCGCGGTGATGCGCGCCGTCGGCCGCAACGTGACGTCGCTGGGGCTGCGCGAAGGGTTCAGCACGATCACCATGCAGGTAGCGCGAAACACTTTCACGTCGCGCGTGATCAGCGAGCGCTCCCTCCGCAAGAAGCTCCTCGAGCTGCGGTTCGCGCGGCTCATCGAGCACAACCTCAGCAAGCCGCAGATCCTCGAGCTGTACCTGAACGTCATCTACCTCGGCAACGGCACGTACGGGGTGGAGGCGGCGAGCCGCGACCTCTTCGGCAAGAGCGTGAAGAAGGTCACGCTGGCCGAAGCGGCGATCCTCGCGGCGCTGCCGAAGGGCCCGTCCGCGTACACGCCCAGGAAAGCGCCCGAGCGCGCGAAGCGCCGGCGCGATCTGGTGCTCGGGCTCATGGTCCGCGAAGGCTACATCGATTCGACCCAGGCGCGGCGCGCGATCGCGCAGCCGGTGCGCGTGGCGACGCAGGAGTGGCGTCCCACCGGCACGGATTCATACGCGCTCGAGGCCATTCGCAGCGCCGTCGACTCCCTGCTCGGCGATGAGGCGCTGCAGTCCGGTGACGTCGTCGTCTACACGACCATCGACGGCAACGCGCAGAAGGCCGCCGAGCGCGCGGTGGCCAAGCGCGCGGCGTTCATCCAGGAGCGCGAGCGCGCCTGGTACGGGCGCAGCAACGGCGCGGTGCAAGGCGCGATGATCGCGCTCGATCCGCGCACCGGCGACGTGCGCGCGATCGTCGGGGGACGGCGGTACGAGCGTGGTGGGTTCAACCGCGCCTTCTCGGCGCGACGCCAACCGGGGTCGGCGTTCAAGCCGTTCGTCTATGCCGCGGCGCTCGCGGCCGGCCTCTCGCCGGCGACGATGGTGGACGATGACCCGGTGGAGATCGTCGGCGACGATGGGCGCATCTGGACGCCGGCGAATCACGGCGACGAGTACAACGGCCGCATCACGCTCCGGCGAGCGCTCATGCGCTCGGCCAACGCGGCGACGGTGCGGGTGAGCCGGGCGGTGGGGGAGCAGCGCGTCGTCGCGGCGGCGCGCAAGAACGGCATCTCGAGCCAGCTCGATCCGGTGCCCTCGATCGCGTTAGGCGCGCTCGAGGTCACGCCCCTCGAGCTCGTGCTGGCGTACGCGCCGTTCGGCAACGGCGGCTATCGCGTAAAGCCGCGGCTCATTCAGCGCATCGAGTCGTCCGACGGACGAATCCTGTGGAAGACCGATGCCGTGCGTGACCTGGTGATGGACCCGCAGGACGCCTGGATGATGACGTCGATGCTGCGCTCCGTCGTCGATCACGGCACCGCGCACGCGGTGCGTGAGTGGGGCGCGCGCGGTCCCATCGCCGGCAAGACCGGGACGACGAACGATGGCGCCGACGTCTGGTTCGTCGGCTACACCCCCACCGTGGCGGCGGCATTCTGGTTCGGACACGACCAGCGCGTGTCACTCTCCGGCGACATGAGCGGTGGGAGCGCCGCGGCCCCGGCGTGGGCGGAGTTCTTCATCAATGGATGGCGCGAGCGCGGCACCGGGGAGGAATGGGAGCCGCCGACCGGAATGGTCTCCCGCCAGATCGACGCCTACACCGGCGAGCTCGCGGGCGAGTGGTGCCCGGCCACGCAAACGGAGTGGTTCAAGCCCGGGATGGAGCCCACCGAGTATTGCCGCGAGCACCTGGAGCCGGAGGACACGTGGGCCGACGACTTCGGGGAGCGGATCGCGGGGGCGTTCAAGCGGATCTTTCGATTCTAGAGGCGAAGGCGCTGAGGGCGCTGAAATAGCGCTGGGGTTTCCAGCGCTGCTCCAGCGCCCTCAGCGCTTCTCCAGCGCCTTCGCCCCTCAAAGCACTCCAATCCCATCCGTTCCGCTGAACCCCGGGAACAGGGCCGCGGCGTCCGCCGCGCCCAGATGGGACCTAACGACTTCCCCGAACACGGAACGGAAGTCCGTCGTCAGCGCGAGATCGCGTCCCTCGTACAGCTGCTCGCGCGCGAGACCCGGCCACCGCCCGTACACCTTGCCGCCTTTCACCGAGCCGCCGAGGACGAACATCGCGCCGGCGTGACCGTGGTCGGTCCCTCCGTTTCCGTTCTGCCGCGCCATGCGGCCGAACTCGGTCATCGTCAGGATCACCACGTCGCCCATCCGGTCGCCGAGATCAGCCACCAGGGCGGCCACCGCGCCGGCGAAATCGGTGAGCCGGTTCGCCAGCTGCCCCGTCGCGCCCCCCTGGTTCACGTGCGTGTCCCAGCCGCCGACGTCGGCGAACGCCACCTCCAGCCCGACATCGGCCTTGATGAGCTGCGCGATCTGGAGCAGGCGCTGCCCGAACTGCGAGCGGGGATACGCCGCACCGTTCTCCGGCCGATACCGTTGCGGGTTCGCCGCCCGCAGCATCTTCACGGCGTCGAAGGTCTCGGCGCCGGCGCCGTGGATGATGTCGGCTCTGCCCGTGCGATACAGCGCCTCGAGCCGTTCGACGTCGGAGCCGGTCGCGCGGATGGTGAAGTCGTCGAGCGATGACATGGCGATCACCGGCGCGGGACCGGCGAGGATGCGCGGCGTTTGTGGCGTCATCGTCACCGCACGGAACGGCGACGGCGACTTCGCGTCGCACTCAGCGCACGTGCCGCGCGCAGCGAGGTAGCGGTTGAGCCATCCATCGGGCGTGCCCTTCAGGTCCGGTGTGCCGCTCTCCATGTAATCCTGCGC
>DATBIU010000218.1:0-14606 GCA_036556765.1 Gemmatimonadaceae bacterium
CAGACGTCAGGTGTCAGTGGTCAGAACGGCGGCGGCATCGTGCGGCCGACGTCTCTGACGCCTGCTACCTGACGTCTGACCCCTGACGTCTGCCGAAGTTGCCCATCCCGTACCGCTTGACTTGCCTCCCCCGGCCAACACCTGCATTCTCTGCTACCATGCCAGTTGTCGGTACGAACGTCCCACGCAAGGATGCGGTCGAGAAGGTCACCGGCTCCGCGACGTATGTCGACGACCTCGCGTTCCCCGGCATGCTGCACGCGCGCACCATTCGCTCGACCATCGCGCGCGGGCGCATTCGCGATGTCCGTCTGTCGTTCGATCGCGCCGGATTCACGATCGTCGATTACCGTGACATCCCTGGCCGGAACGCGGTCGCGCTGATCGAGGACGACCAACCGGTTCTCGTCGAGCGCGAGATTCGCCACGTCGCCGAACCGATCCTCCTCCTGGCGCACGAGGATCGCGACGCGTTGCTGCGTGCCCGCGTCGAGATCGAGTGCGAGCCGCTGGAGGCGATCTTCGACCCGCAGCGATCGGCCCAGGTGCTCAAGGACCTGCGCATCGTGAAGGGCGACGTGGACGCGGCGCTCGGGCGGGCGGACGTGATCGTGGAGGGCGAGTATCGCACCGGCCATCAGGAGCAGCTCTACATCGAGCCCAATGGAGTCATCGCCGTTCCCGAGAACGGCGGCATCACCGTGTACGGCTCGCTGCAGTGTCCGTTCTACGTCCACAAGGCGCTCCGTATCGCGTTAGGCCTCCCCGAGGGTCGCATCCGCGTGGTACAGACCGAGACGGGCGGCGGCTTTGGCGGAAAGGAGGAGTATCCCTCGCTGATCGCGGCCCACGCCGCGCTGCTCGCGCTCAAATCGAAGCGCCCGGTGAAGCTCGTGTACGACCGGCTCGAGGACATGCTCGCCACGACCAAACGGCATCCCTCGATCGTGCGGCACCGCACCGGGGTCACGCGCGACGGGGATCTGCTCGCCATGGACATCGACGTGCTGATGGACGGCGGCGCCTACGTCACCCTGAGCCCGGTGGTGCTCTCCCGCGGCGCCATCCACGCCGCCGGCCCCTACCGGTGCGATCACGTGCGGATCGCGGCGCGCGCCGTCGCCACGAACACACCGCCGAACGGCGCGTTCCGCGGATTTGGCGCGCCACAGACGCAGTTCGCGCTCGAGGTGCACATGGAGCGCATCGCCGAAACGCTCGGCATGGATCCGGCGCGTTTTCGCGAGCTCAACGCCTTGCGGCCAGGCGACACGACCGCCACCGGCCAGCGGGTGGAAGCCGACTGCTCCGCCCTCCAGGTGCTGGAGCAGGCGGTGCAGCGGTCCGACTTCCATGCGAAGCGGGAGCGCTACGCCGGCACGAATCGCGGTATTGGCCTCTCGCTGTTCTTTCATGGCGCCGGGTTCACCGGCAGCGGCGAGGTGAAGCTCGCCTCGCGGGCCGCGCTGGCCACGACCGAGCGCGGCGTCCGCATCCTCGTGGGGAGCGCGGAGATCGGCCAGGGGACGCGCACCATGCACGCCCAGATCGTCGCCGACTCGCTCGGCATCGGGTACGACGATGTCGAGACCGCGCTCCCCGATACGTCGAGCGTGCCGGACAGCGGCCCCACGGTCGCGTCGCGCACGTGCATGGTGGTGGGGGGAATTCTCCAGCGATGCGCGGAGGAGCTTCGCGCCAGGATTGGTGATCTCCACCCGGCCGAGCATTTTCGGCGGAACGGACCCACCGTCGTGACGAAGGAGTACGAGCCCCCACACGGCATCCGCTGGGACGACGACACCTACCGCGGGGATGCTTATGCGACGTACGCATGGGCGTGCGACGTCGCCGAAGTGGAGATGGACCCGGACACGTACGAGATCCGTCCCATCCACTTCACCGCCGTGCAGGACATTGGCAAGGCCATTCACCCCACGCTCGTGGCCGGACAGATCGAAGGGGGGACGGCCCAGGGCATCGGATACGCCTTGCTCGAGGAGGTCGTTATGCGCGACGGGGCGATGGTCAACGCCCAGATGACGAACTACCTCGTGCCCACCACACTCGACACGCCCACAATGGACATCGTCATCGTCGAGACGCCGAGCCACCACGGGCCGTTCGGCGCCAAGGGCGTGGGGGAGATGCCGATCGATGGCCCGGCCCCCGCCATCGTCAACGCGATCCGGCACCTCGGTCTCGACATCCGCCAGATCCCGGCAACACCCGAGCGCATCGCGGAGGCGGCGTGCGTCTCCGTGTGAACGGGCGCGAGATGGATGTGGACGCGCCTCCGATGACGCGCCTGCTCGACGTGCTGCGTATCCACTGTGGGCTTCCCGGAACCAAGGAAGGGTGCGGCGAGGGGGAGTGCGGCGCGTGCACCGTCCTGTTGGATGGCGACCCGGTGTGCTCGTGCCTCGTGCCCGCCGCTCACGCCGAGTCCGCGGAAGTCACCACCATCGAAGGGCTCGGCGGCGACCATCCCCTCCAGCGTGCGTTCGCCGAGCATGGTGCGGCGCAATGCGGAATCTGCACGCCGGGGATGATCATGGCCGCGCTCGCGTTGCCGCCGGCGCCGACGCTCGACGACGTGCGTGTCGCGTTGGCGGGCAACATCTGCCGCTGCACCGGCTACCACGCCATCTACCGCGCCATTCTGCGCGCATGAGAACCGCGGCCGCCTCGCTCGACCTCGTGCGGCCGGCCTCGGTCGACGACGCGCTCCGCTCCATCGCCGATGATCCATCCCTGGTTCCGATCGCTGGATGCACGGACGTCTTTGTGGGCTTGAACGCGGGGACCTTCGCCGGCACGCGCTTTCTCGATCTGTGGTCGCTGGAGGAGCTGCGGGAAATCGGCATTCGCAACGGCGCGATCTCGATTGGCGCGCTCGCGACCCATACCGCGATTCAGGAGTCGTCCGCGGTGGTGAGCCGCGTTCCGATCCTCGCGGCGGCCTGCCGCGAGATCGGCGGCGTCCAGATACAGAATCGCGGTACCCTGGGGGGCAACGTCGCGAATGGCTCGCCCGCGGGCGACACTCTCCCGGTGTTGGCGGTCGCCGAGGCGGTCGTCGTGCTTCGCAGCGCGACGCAGGAGCGCCGCATCCCGTTCACATCGTTCTTCACCGGCTATCGGCAGACGGTCCGCCGCCCCGAGGAGCTGATCGTCGCGCTCGAGCTCCCGCCCCTCGATCAGGTGCAATGGTTTCGCAAGGTCGGCACGCGCGCCGCCCAAGCGATCTCGAAGGTCGTAATGGCGGTCGTGGGCGGCGAGCGCCCGCGTGTGGCCGTTGGCAGCGTGGCCCCGGCCGTGATTCGATGTGCACGGACGGAGGCGGCGCTGGCCGGCGGAGCGACATTCGACGAGGCGTCGCGCATCATCGAATCGGAGGTGCAGCCCATCGATGACCTCCGCTCGACGGCGGACTATCGGCGGCGCGTGTGCGGCAACCTGTTGCGTCGCTTCGGCGCGGACACGCGGCGTTGAGCGAGCTCGTGGTGCGCGGGGAGCGCGTGCTCATCGAGGGGACGCTCCGCGGCGCCGCGGTTCTCGTCCGTGATGGACGGATCGCCGCCATCGGCGACACGGGCGACATCGGCGCCGGCGTCGCCGTTCACGATGCCGGCGACTCGGTGCTCATGGCGGGGCTGGTCGACACGCACGTCCACGTCAACGAGCCGGGACGGGCCGAGTGGGAAGGCTTCGAGACCGCGACTCGCGCCGCGGCGGCCGGGGGCGTGACGACGCTGCTCGACATGCCACTCAACAGCATCCCCGCCACGACCACCGTCGACGCGCTGGAGCAAAAGCGGGCGATCGCCCAGGGCCGTTGCCACGTCGATGTGGGCTTCATCGGCGGCGTCGTGCCGGGGAACACCGCCGACCTGGCCCCGCTGGCCGCCGAGGGCGTGCTCGCGTTCAAGTGCTTCCTCATCGACTCGGGAGTGAAGGAGTTCGCTCACGTCACCGAGGACCACCTGCGCGAGGCGATGCCGGAGCTCGTTTCGTTAGGTCGAGTGCTGATGGCGCACGCCGAGCTGCCCGGTCCGGTGGCGCGGGCGGTGGCGGCGCTCGACGCGATGGCCGACCCGCGTTGCCACGCCACGTGGCTGAGCGCTCGCCCGCCGGAGGCGGAAGAACAGGCGGTCACCCTCCTCGTCGCCCTCGCGCGCGAGACCGGTGCCCGTGTGCACATCGTCCACGTGGCGGCGGCCGGGGCAATTCCCATTCTGCGCCGCGCTCGTGCCGAAGGTCTTTCCCTTTCGGCCGAAACCTGCCCACACTATCTCGTCTTCAACGCGGAATCGATTCCCGATGGCGCCACACGCTTCAAGTGCGCCCCTCCCATTCGCGAGCGCCAGCACCGGGACGCGCTATGGGCAGCGCTCCGGAGCGGCGATCTCGACATGATCGCATCCGACCATTCTCCCTGCCCCCCATCGCTCAAGCTCCCCGCGGAGGGCGATTGTCTTCGCGCATGGGGCGGCATTGCGTCGATCCAGCTGGCGCTGGCCGCGGTCTGGTCTGGCGCGCCCGCCCATGGTGGCACGGTGGCGGACGTCTCCCGGTGGATGAGCGAGCATCCCGCCCGGCTGGTGGGGCTCGATCGCCGCAAGGGCGCCATCGCGGCGGGACATGACGCCGATTTCGTCGTGTGGGATCCGGAGGAGGAATTCGTGGTCGAGGCGAACGCCCTGCAACACCGGCACAAGGTGACGCCGTACGAGGGCATGCGCCTTCGTGGGGTCGTCCGCGAGACGTGGGTCCGAGGCGAGCGAGTGTACCACCGTGGTCACTTCGTGCACGAGCCACGTGGTCAGCTTCTCCGAGCGAGCGCGGCATGACGGACTTCACCGACCTCGTGGATCTCGCGGCTGAGCGCCTGGGCGGGAGGGCGGTCGTGGCGAACGACGAGTTCTTCGCGGCGAAGGAGAACCTTCTGCGGGCGGCGCCCGCCGAGTGGCGCGAGGGCGAGTATACCGAGCGGGGGAAGTGGATGGACGGATGGGAAACGCGGCGGCGCCGCTCGCCCGGCCACGACTGGTGCATCGTGCGGCTCGGGGTTCCCGGCACTGTGCGTGGGATCGTCGTCGACACGAGCTATTTTCGCGGGAACTTCCCGGAGCACTGCTCGCTCGACGGGTGCAGCGTCGATGGCGTTCCGTCGGCCGACGCTCTCGCTGGCGACGCGGCGTGGCGCGAGATCATCCCGAAAACCGCGCTCCAGGGCGACACGCGCAACCCGATCGCCTCGAAGGGAGACAGGCCGGTGACGCACGTTCGGCTCAACATCTTCCCGGACGGCGGCGTCGCTCGGCTGCGCGTCCACGGTGAAGTGAGGCCCGACTGGGCGGCGCTCGCACGCACGGGCGACGTCGACCTCGCGGCGATGGAGAACGGCGGGTGGGTGGTCGTGTGCAGCGACATGTTCTTCGGTCACCGGCAGAACCTCATCCTCCCGGGGCGGTCGACACACATGGGTGATGGATGGGAGACGCGCCGCCGCCGCGGCCCCGGCAACGACTGGACGATCGTCAGGCTCGGGCGCGTCGGCTCGATTCGCCGCGTGGAGATCGACACCGATCACTTCAAGGGCAACGCCCCCGGCGCATGCGCGATGTCCTGGTGCCATGCTCCCGACGCGAGCGCCGAGGCGCTGACCTCGGCCGCCGTCACGTGGAACGATCTGCTCCCGCGCACGAACCTCCAGCCCCACGCTCGCCACCACTTCGAGCGCGAGCTGCGCGCGGCCGACGCAGCCACGCACGTTCGACTCGACATCTATCCGGACGGCGGCGTCGCGCGGCTGCGCGTGATCGGGCGTCCAGGAGGCATGACGTGACGATTACGCTCGAGCAGCTCAACCTCCTCCACGAGGTGCAAGCCGAGCGACGATTGCTCGCGTGCTGTGGATCGAGGGCGTGGGCGCGCGGCGTCACGGCGGGCCGGCCGTACTACGACTTCGAGCAGCTCCTCGCCACGTCGGACCGTGTCTGGCGCGGCCTCATGCCTGACGACTGGCGCGAGGCGTTCGCGCGCCACCCGCGCATCGGCGAGCGCGCCACCGCCGGGCGCAATACGACCGCCGAACACTGGTCCGAGCGCGAGCAGGCGCGCGCACGAGCGGCGGGAGAGGAGGCGCTCGCCGAGCTCGCGGAGGTCAACGCGGAGTACGAGGACCGCTTCGGGCACGTGTTCCTGATCTGCGCCACCGGCAAGACAGCGGATCAGATTCTGGACAACGCACGATCCCGGCTCGGAAACGACCCGGACACCGAGCTGCGCATCGCCGCCGAGGAGCAGCGGCGCATCACACACCTGCGGCTGCGAAAGCTGCTCGACGTATGAGCGCCATCACTACACATGTCCTCGACGTCGCCCATGGGCGCCCCGCACGCGGGATCGCCGTGGCGCTCGAGCGCGTCGGAACACCGCAATCCACCCTGCTCGGACGTGCGACGACCGACGCCGATGGCCGAGCCAAGGCCTTCACGCCGACGCCATCGCTGCAGGCCGGCACCTATCGCCTCACCTTTGAGGTCGCGTCGTACTTCGCCGCCATGGGCATCGAGACCTTCTATCCGCGTGTGGTGGTCGAGTTCGCCGTTGGCGACGCCACGCAACACTACCACGTTCCGTTGTTGCTCAGCCCGTTCGGATACTCCACCTATCGTGGGAGCTGACCGTGACACGACTCGGCGAGAACGGCTACGGGAAATCGCGCGTGCGGCTCGTGAAGGTGAGCCGCCGCGAGGGACGCCACGAGCTGCGCGATCTCACGGTGTCCGTGCGACTCGAGGGCGAGTTCGACGACGCCCACGTGCGGGGCGACAACCGCGACGTCCTTCCGACGGACACGATGAAGAACACCGTCTACGCGCTGGCACGACAGATCGAGATCGAGGCGATCGAGGACTTCGCGCGAGCGCTCGCCACCCACTTCCTCCCCGACAACCCCGCCGTCACCCGCGCGCGCGTGACGGTGCGCGAGCAGGGCTGGGACCGCATTCCCGTGAGCGGGCGGGCGCACCCGCATGCGTTCGTTCGCGGATCCGACGAGGTGGACCTCGCGACGGTGACCGCGGAGGGGGAGAGCGTGCGGGTCGAGAGCGGGATCGACGAGCTCCGCGTCCTCAAGACCACCGGCTCGGGGTTCGAGGGCTACCCGCGCGATCGCTACACCACGCTGCGCGAGACGGCCGACCGGGTACTGGCGACGGCGATGCGCGTCCGATGGACGTACGGCTTGACGGAAATCTCACCCGGGGAGGTTCGGGGTCGCGCTCGTGAGGCGATCCTCGAGACGTTCGCCGATCACGAGAGCCGCAGCGTGCAGCACACGGCGTACGCGATGGGCGAGGCCGTCCTGGAGCGGTGTCCGGAGATCGACGCCGTCGCGTTCTCGTTACCCAACAAGCACCATCTGCTCGTCGACCTGGCGCCATTCGCGCTCGACAACCCCAACGAGATCTTCGTCGCGACGGAGGAGCCGTACGGGTTGATCGAGGCGATCGTCAGGCGGTAAGCACGTCCCGGAACGGGCGCCCGTCGAGCAGCTCGGCGCCGATACCGGTGAGCGAGGCGACCTCCGCCCTGTCGGCGGCGCCGCACGCGATGGCCCGCAGGAGGAAGTTGAGGAGCGCCTGACCGGTCGCGAGGTCGTCGGCGATGTCGCGCGGGGCGTCACCCCGGCTGGCCGCGGCGAGAAAGGTGGCCAACCGTCGCGACGCCGCCTCGAGACCACTCAGATAGAAGGTGTAGATCGCCGCGTAGCGGCTGATGAGCTGCGCCGGATGCAGGTCCCACCCGGAGTAAATGCCCAGCTTCAGCGCGTGCTTCACGTCGCCGTGGTGGAGCCGCCATGCGTCGTGCACCCGCTCGATCGGCTCGACGGGAAGGATCGCCGTCGACCCGTCGCTCACCCGCACGCCGGTCCCCGCCAGAGCCACCAGCATGACGAGCCGCGCGTGCTCACAGGCGGGATGGCGCTGTCGCTGCTGCGCCGCGGTGATGCCGAGCGCCGCGGTATAGTCGTACGTGCCCAGTGAGGCCGCGACGAGCCGGCCTCGTGCCGCATCGACGTATCCGGGGAGCGGGCAGCGGCCGTCCCCGCCCATCACCGCGCCCGGTGCCTCGACCATGATCTCGATGCGCAGCGTCCCTTCGCGCAGGCCGAGCCGCTTCTCCACCGCCTCGAGGTGGTGCGCGAAGTAGGCGACCTGCTCGGTCACCGTCACTTTCGCGAGAGTCACGATGAAGCTTGCGGGCAGGGTGCCGCCGCTCCCCGCGAGCACGGTCTGCACGAAGAGGTCCGTCGTCTGGAGCGATCGCGCCGCGAGCTCGCGCGTGAGGGGCTTTACCCGAATGCCGAACGTGGGAGGCAGTGTGCCCGCGCGCATCGCCGTGACGGTGGCGTCGGCGCAGCGCTCCACCTCGACGTCCTCCACGGTGGAGGGCTGCGCGCCGAAACCGTCCTCGAAATCGATCCGATAGTCCTCCACCGGCTCGACCTCGATCTTCGTCGTGACGCGACGATGCACCTCGTCGGCGAACGCGCGCTCACGCCCGCTGAACACCATTGCGCGAGCGAGCGTGTCGCCGTCGGGCGCAAAGCGGACGAGTGCGTCGAGGGCGCGCTCCCGGATCGAAGGAATCGTGTCGGCGCGGAAGTGCTGCGCGCCCTCGATGAACGACTGCACCGGCTGCCGTTCCGGGCGCTCACCCGGATGGCGCCGCACGTACTCGTCGTTCGCCGCCTCGAGGCTGCTTCGGGGGTGCGCGCTCACGTACTCGAGCGGCGCGCGCGCGACGCGGGCGCCAGCGCGCGACGAACCGCCCGCGTGATGCTCATCTCCAGGCCACGATCCCCCTTCGCTTCGTGTGTGCGCCGCCAATCGGCAAGCCGAATCACCGCTTTCGCCATGACGGCGTGGCCCCCGGCGCTCCCGTAGCGGTCGAAGGACTCGCGAAGCCGATCACCGAGCTTCGCCGCCGGCCACAGCGCGCGCGCGCTCATCACCACTCGGTCGTGAAAGACGCCCGACACGACGGCGGTATTCGCGCCCTCGATGCCGAGGCAGAACTCGGCGAGCTGCGCGACGATGTGTTCCTGATCCTCGGGCAGCCGGCCCAGGTGAACGTGCGCGAGTCCACGCGTGACGTGCGCGCGCTGGAGCGCCACGCCAAACCGCCGCAACGTCGCCGCCGAGTACGACGGGTGCTGGATGCGCCGCAGGAGCGAATGGTCGGCCCGTGGAAAGAGGTACGCGAACATCTCCAGGTCGTCATCGCTGGCCGACCGCGACAACGACTTCGTGTCGGTGATGATGCCGTACAGGAGCGCTGTCGCCAGCTCGCGCGTCAGGGGCTCCTCGCCCTCCGCCAGCAGATATTCGGCGGCGATGGTCGCGGCCGCGCCGTACGAGGGGCGGACATCCTTGAAGCGGGCGCGGAATGCACCTGAGGGCGGGTGGTGGTCGATGACAGCCGCCACGTCGGTGAGGTCGCCGCCGAAGTACGGCGGCTGGACGTCGACGAGGATCAGATTCTCGTGCTTGCTCAGCGAGCGCGACGAGACGTGCTCGATTCGCACGCCCAGCTCCTCGATGAGCCGGCGGTTCTCGGGCCGCGTCACACGGCCGCAGGTAATGATCGGTGCGTCCTTCGCGCCCGCGCCGAGGACCGTGCGCAGGGCGAGCGCCGACGCGATGGCGTCGGGATCGGGGTCGTGCTGCACGAGAAACGCGCACGAGCGCGCCCCTCGCATCGCGCGTCGGAATCGCTCGACCTGGCGTCGCGCGAACACCCGCGCGAGCACGCCCTCCACCGCATCCGCGAGCAGCTCACCCTCATCGATCCAGGCGATGCCGCCGCGAACGCCGGTGTGTCGGCGGCCGCGCTCGCGGTCGATGACGAGCACCGGGGCCTTGGGAAGCTGCCGCCGCACCGCCGTCGCGACGCGCTTCGCCTGCGCTTCATCCCCGAGATCGACCACGACGGTCACGTCGCGCGAGCGGACGGCGTCGAAGGTGGCGGGAACGGTGGGATCGCCGCGCACACCGGCACACCACCGGGGCGCAGAGGCGCCGTTAGTGAGCCAGAGGTGCACCCGTCGCCCCGCGAGCGCACTTCTCCGCAACGCGAGGAAGCGTGCGGGTTGGTCTGAGATGAGGAGTACCGGACCTCGAACAGGCATGCGCGCGTCTTGCCGAGTGAAACGGTGAAGCCTAGCTTGGCCGCCGACCCAATCTACCGAGGAAGATCAGCATGAAAGACTCGATCCGCCACTTCGTCGCGGAGCTCGTCGGTACCTTCGCGCTGGTCTTCGTCGGCGGCGGCGCAATCATCGTGACGAAGATGCCAGGCTCGAACGCGGGACTGGTAGAGGTCGCTCTGGCGCACGGCATCATCCTGGCGGTCATGGTGACCGCTTTGATGCGAATCTCGGGACACTTCAACCCCGCGGTGACGATCGGATTCTTGACGGCGCGCCGCATTGGGCCGTTCATGGCCGGTGTCTACGTGCTGGCCCAGCTCCTGGGGGCGATGCTGGCCGCCTACGCCCTCAAGGCGGCGACGCCGGAGATCCTCTTCGATGCGGCGCGCGGCGGCGGGCAGGCCGTGTCGCTCGACATAACGACCGGCCAGGCGTTCATGCTGGAGGCAATCGCGACGTTTTTCCTGGTGTTCGCGGTCTTCGGCACCGCCGTCGATCCGAAGGCGCCCCGAGTCGGCGGCTTCGCGATCGGCCTCACGCTCGCGGCCAGCATCCTCGCGATCGGGCCATTCACCGGCGGATCATTGAACCCCGCGCGGTCCTTCGGCCCCGCGATCGCGACGAACATCTGGGAGGGGCACCTGATCTACTGGGTCGGCCCGATCGTGGGCGGGGTGATCGCCGCACAGCTGTACGAGTGGGTGCTCATGCGGCATCCGGTCGAGCCCGTGGAGCACGGACCGGTGGATCCGGTGTAAAGGCGCCCGAGTTTGGAACAGGTTCTCACACGACAGCAGGGCGAGCTCGTCGCCCTCGAGCGACAGCTCGTCATGCGCGTTCGCGACGCGCTTGCGCGCTCCGACGGCGCACGCGCGGACCTCGAGCGGCTGGCCGCGCTCGTGGGCGAGATGGACGAGCTCTTTCTGCTGGTCGTCGTGGGCGAGTACAACAGCGGCAAGAGCACGTTCATCAACGCGCTACTCGGCGACGAGGTCTTCGCGATGGGAGACCTGCCGACCACGCGCGCCATCTCGATCCTTCGTCATGGCGAGGCCGGCCCCCCCGAGCTGATCGGGGAGAACATGTACCTCTACCACTACCCGCTCGACGTCCTGCGCGATCTCGACATCGTGGACACGCCGGGAACGAACTCGATCGAGCGGATGGAGGAGGCGCTCACCCGCGAGTTCGTCCCGCGAGCAGATCTGGTGTTGTTCGTCACCAGCCTTCTCCAGCCGCTCACCGCGAGCGAGCTCGACTTTCTGGCTCACATCCGCGAGTGGGGCAAGAAAGTCGTGTTCATCGTCAACGGCGTGGATCGCCGAAACTCCGACGAGCAGATCGACCGCGTGCGGGAGTACCTCACGCGAGAGGTCCAGGCGCGGCTGGGGGCGGCGGCGCCGACGCTGTATTTCATCAGCGCGCTCCAGTCGCTTCGCGCGAAGGTTGGCAGACGGCGCGCGACGCCGGCGCAGCAGGCAGCGGTCGCGGCGGTCGCCGCCCCTCCGGTTGCCGACCCGCGGAACGAGTACCCGGCCCTCGAGCGCTATGTCCTCGAGACGCTGCGCGACACGGAGCGCGTTCGCCTCAAGCTGCTCACGCCGCTGGGCGTGCTGCGAAACCTGCTGAAGCGGAACATCGGCGGCCTCGAGGGGCGTCTGGTCGTCGTCCGCGAGGATGCCCGTGTTCTGCGCTCCATCCGCGACCAGCTCGAGGCGTACACGAAAGAGATGCGGACGGACGCCGAGCGCTACCTGCTGGAAGTGCGCAACGTGCTGTACGAGATGGAGCGGCGCGGCCGATCGTGGTTCGAGCGCACGATCCGCATCGGAAACGCCAACTTCCTTCGCAACAAGGATGCGGTCGAGAACCGCTTCCGGTCCGAGGTGGTTCAGGATTCGCCGCAGGCGATCGAGGGCGTCGTGCACCGCATGGTCGATTGGACGGTGCAACGGAATCTCAAGCTCTGGGGCAGCGTGTTCGCGGAGCTGGACGCCCATACGGCGCGGCTGCGTGAGTCGGGTGCGCTCGCTCCCCACGGCGACACCGAGTTTCAGTACAATCGCGAGGAGCTGTTCGCGCGGCTGCGCGAGCCGATCGAGCGGCGGCTCGGGGAGTTCGACACGGAGCGCGAGGCGCGCCAGATCGTCGAGTCGGTGAAGGAGGCGGTCACGGCCGCGCTCGGAGTGAACGTGCTGGCCCTCGGACTCGGCGGCATCCTGGTCGCCGCGTTCACGACCGCGGCGCTCGACGTCACCGGGGTCCTCACCGCCACGGTGTTCGCGATCGCGGGCTGGCTGCTCATTCCCGCGCGCCGCCGAAAGCTGATCGCCGATTTCGAGAGCAAGATCGAGAAGCTGAACGAGGACCTGGCGACGCTTCTGCGCGCCAAGTTCGAGGAGCAGCTCACACGCTACGAGCGGCAGCTCCTCGAGGTCGTCGCGCCGTACGAGCGATTCCTCGAGACCGAGCGGACGAAGCTCGAGAGCGGCCTCGACGAGCTGCGGCAGGCGGAGCGAGAGGTCGCGTCGCTGGAACAGCGCGTCGTCGCAACGTTCCCCGAAGGCCGATAGATGCTGGCCATCGGTGCGCGGTCGTCAGGCGTCCTGATCGCGGCGCTGATCGTGTGGCCGCTCTCGCGGCTGCGTGCGCAAGATGCCGATCTGATCGTCCGGGGTGCGCGCATCTGGACCGGGGACTCCGCGCGCCCACGCGCGGAGGCGGTGGCGATCCGGGGTGAGCGCCTCATCGCCGTCGGCTCCAACGCGGACGTCGAGCGATATCGTTCGGCGCGCACGCGCGTGATCGACGCCGGCGGGCGGTTCGTGACGCCAGGGTTCATCGACGATCACACCCACTTCAGCCAGGCGGGCGCGCTGCTCATCGGCGCCAATCTGCTCGACGTCGCCTCCCCGACACCCTTCGCCTCCCGCGTGAAAGCGGCCGTCGCGCGCATGAGCCCCGGCGCATGGCTAACCGGGGGCGACTGGGGCGCGTACGAGGACTGGTCGACCAACAGCACCGGACCGCGCGCCCCCGCCGACGCACCGCGACCCGCCCGTTTCTCCCCTGACCGCGCCATCATCGACTCCGTCAGCGGGACGACGCCCATTCTGCTCAACCGCTGGGATCGCAGCGCGTGGCTCGCCAACGGGAACGCGCTCGAGCGCGCCGGACTCTCGTGCACGCGCCCTGCGCGGGGACTCGAGTGCGTGAATGGCCGCGCGACCGGTCGCGTCGCCGACAGCGCACTGGCCCGCGTGCGCGCCGCCATTGCGCCGAAGACGTTCGATCAGCGGCTTCGTGAGGCGCGCGCCGCTCAGCAGCATCTCGCGGAGCTGGGTGTCACGACCATTCACGACATCACGCCGCCCTTCCAGCTTCCCGTCTACAGCGCGCTCAAGCAGCGCGGCGAGCTGACGGTGCGCGTCTTCGCCCGCCCGACGCTCGACAAGTGGCGGAGCCTGACGTACGCCGGCATCGCCCCGGGCTTTGGCGATGACTGGATTCGGCTTCGCGCGCTCAAGGGGTTCGTCGACGGCATCCAGGGCAACTCGACGGCGCGGTTCTACGAGCCCCAGCTGCACTCGGGAAAGCGCGGCGAGTGGCGCGACAGCACCAACACCAGCGCGACCGACGGCCCTGGCTCTGGCATGCAGCCCGCCGGCAACATGGAGCGCCTGCTGTTCGGCCTCGACTCGGCCGGCTGGTGGGCCAACGTCCACGCCATCGGCGACGAAGCCATCGACACGGTGCTCACGATCATGGAGAAGGTGATCGCGACGAACGGCCCGAAGGAGCGGCGGTGGCGCATCATTCACTCACAGGTCATTCGCAACGCCGCCGTCGCGCAGCGATACAGGCGCCTGGGCATCATCGCCGAGGTGCAGCCGTACCACGCGATCGATGACATGCGGTGGATGGAGGAGCGCATCGGGGCGCGCGCACGCTGGGCGTACGCGTTCCGAACGTTCCGCGACGCGGGCGTTCCCTTGCTCTTCGGCTCCGATTGGCCCGGGACGAACGCCAGCTGGTACACCGCGAACCCGATGGTCATCCTCTACGCCGCCGTCACGCGGCAGACCGTCGACGGAAAGCCGGACGGTGGATGGTTCCCCGAGGAGCGACTCGATCTCGAGACGAGTCTGCGAAGCTACACGATCAACAACGCGTGGGCCGAGGGTGAGGAAGCGAGCAAGGGCTCTGTGACGGTGGGCAAGCTCGCGGATCTGGTCGTGATCGATCGTGACCTGTTCGCGATTCCCGCGGGAGAGATCAAGGATGCGAAGGTGCTGCTGACGATCGTCGGTGGACGGGTCGTCCACGCGGCGGCGCCATTTGTGGTGGATTAGGAAAGGGATCGAGGGGTCGGGGGATCCCT
>DATBIU010000219.1:0-6161 GCA_036556765.1 Gemmatimonadaceae bacterium
TCGCGCGGCCCCGGCCCGAGCGCGGTCCACGTGGGGATGAGCAACACGCGCAATACGCCGATCGAGGCGCTCGAGTGGTCGCTGCCGCTGCGCATCGATGAGTACGCGATCCGGCGCAAAACCGGTGGCGAGGGCGCGGGACGCGGCGGCGACGGCGTCGTCAGGCGCTATCGCGCCCTGGAGCGCTGCACGGTGACGCTGCTGACGGAGCGCCGCCGGCGATCGCCGCGCGGCGCCTCGGGGGGCGCGTCGGGAGCGCCCGGGCGCAACTCGCTGAACGGCAAGTGGCTACCGGCGAAATGCCGGCTGGAGATGGTGCCGGGGGACGTGCTGACGATCGAGACGCCCGGCGGTGGAGGGTACGGGCGCCGAGTGTAAGGCCGAAGACGTCAGACGTCAGGTGTCAGGTCTCAGGATTCAGAACCGGAAAACGACTTCGCGCAGCCGAGGTCTCTGACACCTGAGACCTGACGCCTGACGTCTGACGTCTGCGAGTGTTGACCCGCGGGTCACGCCTTCACGGCCGACACGCTCTCCGGGGTGCCTCCCAGCGAGTACGAGCCGAACCGCTTGGGATCCGTGAGGGCGTACACCCTCGACTCGATGAACGTCGTCAGCAGATCGTGATCGAGCATGCCCTGCTTCGCCTCCATGCGGAGAATGTCGAGCGCTCGCTCGGAGGGTACGGCGGGCTTGTACGGGCGGTCGGTCGCGGTGAGCGCGTCGTAGATGTCGGCGATGGTCATGATGCGCGTCTGCACCGGGATCTCGTCGGCGTGCACGCCACGCGGGTAGCCCTCACCGTTCAGCTTCTCGTGGTGCGCGTAGGCGATACGGGGAATGTCGCGCAGCTCACGCGTCCACGGGATTTGCTGGAGAAAGCGGAAGGTGTGCGTGACGTGCGCCTCGATCTCGCGCCGCTCCTGCTCGTCGAGATTGCCGCGCGTGATGGTGAGAAAGCGCACCTCCTCCTCGGTCAGCAGCGGGCGCTCGATGCCGTCCATGTCGCGGAACATCCGCTTCGACAGGCAGGCGAGCTCGGCGCCCGCCTCCTCGCTCAGAATCGTCGGTTCGTTGGCGGCAACGACAGCGGCGAGAAGGCGGTCGAGCTCGGCCTCGTGCTGGCGCAGGCGGGTCTCGAGCTCGGCGGCGAGCGCGTCGTATCCTTCGCGGCCGTGGCGCAGCACCCATTCCGCACGCCGCCGCTCGTATTCGAGGGCGGTCGTGCTCTTGAGAACCGCGAAGCGGCCGCGAATCGCCTCGATGTCGCTCGAGTAGAGCTTCTTCTCCTTCACGAGGACGTGCTCGCTCACCCCCACCTTGCCGAAGTCGTGCAGGAGGCTCGCGTAGCGCAGCTCGCGCAGCTGGGTTCGCGAGAAACGCGTGCTCCGATACTGTCCCGAGCCACCGCGATCGACGGCGCGGGCGAGGCTCACCGTCATCGTCGCGACGCGCTCGGAATGCCCGAACGTGGCCGGATCGCGTGCTTCGATCGCGGATACGGCGGCGGTGACGAAGCCCTCGAAGAGCCGCTCGATGTTCTCGTAGAGCAGCGAATTCTCGATCGACACGGCGGCCTGCGCGGCGAGCGCCGACACGAGCTCGACCGAGCGCTCATCATACGGGAGCACCTCGCGGTCGACCTCTTCGGTGGTCGTCAGGCGCGTCCCCATGAGGCGTTTGCGATTGATGAGCTGGAGCACGCCGATGACTTCGTCGCGATGCGTGGTCATCGGAATCACGAGCATCGACTTGGTGCGGTAGCCGAACTTGTCGTCGAAGCTGCGATTGAGGCGGTAGCTCACGTCCTCGGGGAGCAGATAGACATCGGGGATCACGAGCGGCTCGTGGGTGGCCGCGGTGTATCCGGCGAGGCTGGTGTTGTCGATCGGTACCGTGAACTCGGATAGCGGGACGCTCGTCAGCGTCTCGTTCTGCGAGAGCTTGAAGCGCAGCGCCTCCGGGTGGCCCTCCTCATCGCGCTCGACCAGATAGAGCGATCCGGCGTCGCTGGTGGTGATGCGTCGCGCCTGGGAGAGGATGAGTGTGAGCAGCGACAACAGGTCGCGCTCGGTAGTGAGGGCGACTCCCACGCGTGTGAGCTCGGCGAGCTCGCGATGGCGCTCGCGCTCCTGCGCACGCACCGCGCGATAGGCAACGAGCGCCGCCGCGTGACGAAACGCGCCGCGGAGCGTGGCGGCCACGAGGCCGGCCGTCGCGTTCCCGGGCAGAAACCCCGAGAGGACTTCGGCCGGGAAATGCGCGGGTGGCTCCACCTCGTCTGGATCGCCCACGCCCACCAGCGCGGCGCGCTCGGCGAGGTCACGCATCCCGCGATAATCGCCGTTGAGCGCGTGGAGCAGCGCCCGGTCGACGAGGACCACCGTGGGCCGGGAGGCGTCGAGCGCGGTTGCCGCCGGGAATGACGGAACACGGCGGATCTCGAGATCGTCGCCGGAACGTCCTGCCGGGAGATGCGGAATCGCTCGGCCGAGCGCCGCGATGAGCAGTGGCTTCAAATCGCGATCGGCGGTTCGAGTCGTCTCATCATGCGTCGGGCCTCAGACCGTCAGCGTCATTCCCTCCGAGGCCGCGATGATTTCGATACTGCCGCCTCGCTCGCGCACCAGCGCCCTGCACTCGTCCACCCGTTGGTCCAGCTCGTCATCCGAGCGCTCTGGCTTGTGGTGGAACAGCACCAGGCGCTCCACGTCCGCGTCGAGGGCCAGCGCGACGACATCGTGGTACGTGGAGTGGCCCCAGCCGCGGTGATGGTCGTACTCCTCGCGCGTATACATCGCATCGTGCACGAGCACGCCGGCGTCGCGCACGAAGCGCACGAGGTCGTCACGCCAATGGCCGGGGGACTCGTACCGCGCGGTCGCCCCGAGCTCGTTGTCCGAGATGTAGACGAGCGCCCGTCCACCCCCGTTTCGGTCGGTGAAGCGATAGCCCATGGCGCCGCCGGGGTGGCGCACCTCGAGGGCACTCACCGTGTACCCCCGGCCCTCGACAGCGCCATCGAGCACCGAACGAAAGTCGATGCTGGCCTCGATCTCCTCGAACGAGACGGGGAATACCACCGGGGACATCTGGTCCCTCACGATCCGCTCGACCCGCGCCTCGGTGGTCTGCACCCCCCAGATCGTGAAGTGGTTGCCGCGCTGGAAGATGGGGGCGAAGAACGGAAGTCCCTGGATGTGATCCCAGTGACCATGCGAGAGGAAGATGTCGCCGTCGATCGGCGCCCCGTTTGCGCGCCCGATCAACGAGCGACCGAGCTCCCGGATCCCGGTGCCGGCGTCGAGGATGATCAGCCACCCTTCGCTCGTGCGAAGCTCCACGCACGGCGTGTTGCCGCCGTATCGGACGGTCTGGGAGCCGGGGCTGGGGATCGAGCCGCGCGTACCCCAGAAATGAAGGCGGAGCATGTCTGTGGAGGAAAGATCGCGGTCGTCGCGAGCGTCGGGCGGTGACGACTATCACCGCTCGGTGAGAGCGGGCCAAGGGCCAGGGGCCAGGGGCCAGAATGCAGGGTCAGGGAACATTGCTTCCATTGCCCTTGACCCTCCCCGTGGCCCCGGGCCCCTGGCCCTAGACCCTCACATGCGCCATCTGCTCGAGCTGGCCGCGGTCGGCGATCGTGATCTGCCGGCGCTCGACGCTGATCAAGCCGCGATCCTGGAACTCACGCATCGCGCGCGACACGGTCTCGCGGCTGGCGCCGATCATCTGAGCAATGGTCTGATGCGTGAGCGGCTTCGTGATCGTCGGTGCGTTGCCCTCGTCAGCGGCGTCGAGTAGCAGGCGGGCGATGCGACCGTGGACGTCGAGGAGCACGAGACTCCCGATCTGCTCGTCAGCCCGGCGCAGCCGTCGCGACAGCTCCACCAGCATCGCCCAGGCAACCGCGGGCGACTCTGCGACGCGGCGGCGGAAATCATCGCGCCGCAGAATGAGCAGCTTCGCGTCGTCCATCGCGATGACGTGGGCCGAGCGAGGTTGACCATCGATGAGCGACAGCTCGCCAAAGTGCTCACCCACGCCGAGCACGCTGAGGATCACCTCGCGCCCGTCCTCGCCGACGAGCACCACCTTCACCCGTCCGTCGCGCACGATGAACAGGGAATCGCCGGGGTCGTCCTCGAACACGATCACGCTACCCTTGGGATAGTCGCGCTCGCGCGTGACCTCGGTGAACCGCTCGAGCTCATCGCGGCCGATGCCGGAGAGAAGGGGGACGGTTGCGAGAAACTCTACGATTTCCATGCGTGCACGCCGTGCCAAAGGTGAGACCGACGCGGCAACTTACCCCGCCACGCGGTGTCTGTCAAACGCACAAGCCATTGTCGCCTTGTCTTTTACGGCCCGTTCAGGGTATATTGCAGCGCTCCCATCTTTGTCTCGAGAGGCACCTTGTGAAGACCGACATTCATCCCACGTACGCGACGGCGACAGTCAAGTGCGCCTGCGGCAATACGTTCACCACGCGATCGACCCAGGACGAGATCCACACCGACATCTGCTCGAACTGCCACCCCTTCTACACGGGCAAGCAGAAGCTGGTCGATACGGCCGGCCGCGTGGAGCGCTTCCGCCAGAAGTACGGTAAGGAACGCTGAGCATTCGCGATCGTCTCGCCGACGCGATGTCGCGTGCGGCCGAGATCGAGCGCGAGTTGTCCGATCCCGCGACCGCGCGAGATTCGCGCCGGCTCGCCGAGTTGGGGCGCGAACATAGCCGGCTGGCGCCGGTGAAGGAGCTGGCGTTCCGCCTCGACCGCTACGAGAACGAGCTCGCGCAGGCGCGCGAGCTCGTTGGCGTTGACGACCCCGAGCTGGCCACGGAAGCCCGGGCCGAGGAGGGGCGTCTGCGGGATGCGATCGAGCGAACGGAAGCGGCGCTCACCCCCCTCCTCATCCCTCGCGATCCGCTCGACGATCGCGACTGCATCGTCGAGATTCGCGCTGGCACGGGCGGCGACGAGGCCGCGCTGTTCGCGTACGACCTCTACCGGATGTACTCGCGGTTCATCGAGCGACAGGGGTGGCGTGTCGACGTCATGTCGATGTCCGAAGGCACGCGCGGCATCAAGGAAGTCATCTTCCGGGTGCACGGGGCCGGCCCCTTCGGCGCCATGCGGTGGGAATCGGGCGTGCACCGGGTGCAACGCGTGCCGGAGACGGAGAGTCAGGGACGGATCCACACGTCGGCCGCAACCGTGGCGGTGCTCCCGGAGGCGGAGGAAGTGGATGTGAAGATCGACGACAAGGATCTGCGCATCGACGTCTTCCGCGCGTCGGGCCCCGGAGGGCAGGGCGTCAACACCACCGACTCGGCGGTCCGCATCACGCACATTCCCACGGGAACCGTGGTGAGCCAGCAGGACCAGCGCTCGCAGATCCAGAACCGCGCGCGCGCGATGGAGGTATTGCGCGCACGGCTGCTCGACCTCAAGGTGGCGGAGCAGGAGGCGGCGCGGTCGCGCATGCGCAAGACCCAGGTGGGTACCGGCGATCGCTCGGCGAAGATCCGCACCTACAATTTTCCGCAGAATCGCGTGACCGACCATCGCATCGGGCTCACGGTGCACGAGCTGACACAGATTCTCGACGGCGAGATCGGCCCGCTCATCGAGGCGTTGCGCCAGGCGGACACCGAGGAGCGGTTGAGTGGCTGACGTCCTCGCGTTCCCGGCGTTAGGCACGTCGAGCCCCGCGCGGGTGGAGGACGTCGTGGCCGCGCTCGCGGCGCACCTGGCTGGCGCACGCGTGCCGGAGGCGGCGCGCGAGGCGCGCGATATCGTCGCCGCGATCGTGGACATGCCGCGCTTCTGGCCGTCGATGCATCGCGATGCCGCGCTCGATACGGAACAGTGTGCGCGCGCCTGGGACGCCGCCCGGCGGCGGGCGAGCGGCGCTCCCTTCGCGTACGCGGTGGGCCGGGCGGCCTTTCGACACCTCACGCTCGACGTCGACGAGCGGGTATTGATTCCACGGCAGGAAACGGAGGTGCTCGTCGAGTGTGTGCTCGCGCGCGTGCAGCAGGGCGTGGCGCTCGACATCGGCACAGGCTCGGGGGCCATCGCGCTCGCGCTGGCGACGGAGGGCCACTTCACTCGCGTGATCGCGACCGATGTGTCGCGCGAGGCGCTGGAGGTC
>DATBIU010000220.1:0-9873 GCA_036556765.1 Gemmatimonadaceae bacterium
TCACGGTCGTCCCGCTGCGGCCGCCGCCCGATGCCCACGCGATCGTATCGGCCCATCAGCACGACGTCGAGCACCCGCAACGGAAAGCTGTAATCGACCTGATCTCGCTGGGGAACGTATCCGAATCGCAGCTCGGGTCGCCGCGTCACCGTCCCCTCGCTCGGCTCGAGGGTACCCAGGATCGCACGAAGAATCGTCGTTTTGCCTGCACCGTTCGGCCCGACGAGGCCGAGGAAGTCTCCGTCCGGGATTTGAAAGGTGAGGTCCGAAAGAACCACGCGACGCCCGTATGCGAGCGTCGCGTGGTCGAAGGTGACGAGTGCCGTCATCGCAGCGCCTCGGCGAGGCGCCGCACATCGTAGTCGATGAGCTCGAGATAGTCGTCGACGCCCTTCACCGCTTCGACCGACGGCGGCAAGATGAGCACTTCGGCGCCGGTGTTGCGCGCGACGAAGTCGGGCATCTTCCGGTCGTAGAACGGTTCCATGATGATCACCTTCACACCGGTGCGCTTCATCTGCTGAATGAGCCCGGCGAGGTGCGACGGCGATGGCGGAACGCCCGGCTTCGGCTCGATGAAGCCAACGATGTTCATCCCGGTGAATTCCTGGAAGTACCGCCAGCTCGTGTGATAGGCGACGACGGGTTGTCCGCGGATGGACGCCAGCATCGGGGCGAGCGCGTGGGCGGTGGAGTCGATGCTCGCCTCGAATCGCGCCGTGTTGGCACGATACGTCGCGGTGCCCTCCGGGTCGAGCTCGGAGAACTTGTCGCGGAACAGGCGCGCGATGCGCTTGCCATTCTCCGGGTGCAGCCAGTAGTGCGGATTGCCGCGCGGGTGAACGTCGCCCATCGACCGATCGGCGGTCGCCTGCACGTCGAGGACGGGGATCACGCGCGATACGTCGACGTCGCCGCTTCCGCCGCGGTTGATGCGTCTGTTGCGGGCGGCGTCGAGCAGGGTCGGCATCCATCCCACCTCCAGGTCCAGCCCGACGTATGCGAACACGTCCGCCTTCCCGAGCTGAAGCGCGAAGCTCGGCTTCGCCTCCACGAAGTGCGGGTCCTGATAGCCGGCCGCGATGCTCATCGCGCCGATGCGCTTGTCACCAACCGCGTGCGCGATGGCGTGAAGATCGGTGGTGCTCGTGACGACGCGAAGCTTCTGCGCAGGCAGCGGGGCAGCAAGCGCGGCCGCGGCCGCGCCAACAATGACGAGGCGATTCATAGGGTCCATCCGGTCAGAACGGGTGCGGCCGGTGCGGTCCGATGGCGATCGTCATCTGCAGCAGCAGACGGTTCATCCGATCGCCGACGTCCGGCCGTAGGTGTTCGTACCCCAGCACCACCTTCGAGAACTCGCTGGGGAAGAACTGTAAGTACCCCGAAACGGCCGATAAGTCCCGCTCGGCTTCGGCCGTGGCGCCCAGCCAGTCATAGCGCGCACCGAGGAACAATCGGCGCGTCAGCTGCCACCGGCCGAAGACGTAAAGGCCGGTCGTCTCCTCGGTCGGTCCGAGATACGCGGCGCTCCCCGGGAGCCCGGACGGAAGCGTTGGCTCGTCGTTATGCTGCCGCATGACCTCGGCCTGCAGAATCAGCGAGCGATACAATCCCTGCTGAAGGGGTCGCCACCGGAACGTCGCGTCCGCCCCGACCAGTGACTGGCGTGCCAGCAGCGCCGTCTCACCGTCCGGGCCGGGACATGGCACGAGCTCTCCAGGCGCGAACACATCCTCGCACCCAAACGGCTCGGCGATGCGTCCGGTGCCGCCGCTGAAGGAGATCTCGAGGTTCGTGGACTCGTCGATGTCCCAGTAGTTGCGAAAGCGGGCGGTGTAGCCGAGGCCGCGGAGCGACTTGTTCGGCGGCGCGACGGGCTCGCCCTCAAACGCGTGCTCTCCCTCCTCTTCATGCTCGGCGTGCCCCTCGGGGAAGCGCTCGATCGCGGTCAGCTGCAGCTCTTGATAGAAGCCGAACGGCGAAAAGATCTTGCTCACCGCGAGCCCCGTTCCCTTGCCCCCTTCCGCGCCGAGCAGGCGCTGAATGACGTGAGGGTACTCGATCGTGTGCAGCTCGGCGCGGTGTGTCGTGTTCTGCTTCCCGAATGGAGCGTGGAAGCGTCCCGCGCGCACCTGGAGGCGCCAGGGGAGGGACGTCGTCGTCAGGTACCCCTCCTCGATCGCAATGCCCTCCTCGTCGCTGATCCCGAGGATGAAGTCCCCGCGAAAGTAGGGATCGACGTTGGCGCCGAGCGCGAGCTCGATCTCCCGCATGTCGAAGCGGCGCGCGGATTCGAGGGTGCTCCCGTCGGGGCTCGCGTCGACGACGATGTCGCCGATGACGCTGATGTTGGGATTGAGCGAGGGATTGGTCGGCTGCGTCGCGGGCGTGGGTGCCATCCCGCCGATCTGCTGCGGCGGCCTCGCTTCGCCGCGGATGCGCTCGAGCTCGCGAACGAGGCGAATGGAGTCCGCGCGCGCGATGCTGTCTGCCCGCGCGATCGAGTCGCGCCGGGCCGTCGTATCGGGTTGCTGTGCGGTCGCGGTCGCGCCGACAAGCGCGACCAGCGCCGAAGAAAGAAAGATCGTACGCATCATGCTCCTGTGCAGTAGCGCCTCGGCCTGAGCGGCCGCGCGCGATGGTGTGGTGCGACGGAGTGGAGAGGAGCGCGCCAGCGAGGGGCGCGATGCGTCAGGCGGGTGGTGCGCGCGGCTGCGTGTCGACCCGATCAGCGGCGCCCGCGGGCAGGCGCCTGTCGGCGGCGGGTTGAGTCGCGACACGGCTGAAAAGCGGTGTGGCCGCGGGGCGCGCCGGCGGCGCGACGAGGTGTGATGCGACGCAGACCGCGCACAGCTCCCCGTGAGCGTGATGGGTGCTGGTCCCCGCCTGTTCGACGTGCACCGCGGCGACCGTGCTGTCCGGCCGCTCCGCGAGTGGGGCCGCGGCGACCAGAAGCAGCTGCGCCATCGCGAGCAGAGCGGCGGCGGCACGCAGGGACCGGAGGAATCCGGACGGTCGAGCCTGATCGGCGGGGCGCATACTACTCGACAATAACTCCGTCAGCCCGCCCCTCGCTATGGGGCCGAGCGTACATAGCCTCGAAGCCGTTCGAGCATGCGCCGGTCGGTGGTCTCTGCGTCATCCAGCTTTGGCGTCTCGATGACCTTGGGAATCGCCACGAGGCGTTCGTCGGTCATGATCCGCCGGAACGGCCGCTCGCCCAGCGCGCCCTCGGCGATGAGCTCGTGGCGGTCCCTGCGCGAGCCGAGCGGCGTTTTGGAGTCGTTGAGATGCATGAGGCGCAGCCGGTGCATGCCGAGCGTGTCGCCAAAGCGCGACCACACGGCCTCGTAATCGCCCACGAGGTCGTATCCGGCCGCGAACACATGCGCCGTGTCGACGCACACGGCAACGCGCTCGCGATGCGGCACAGGTATCGCCTCGATCAGGGTCGCCATCTCCTCGAAGGTCGATCCGATCGCGGTTCCGCTGCCGGCGGTCATTTCCATCAGCACGATCACGCGGCCAGGAACACGCTCGAGGGCGATGCCGAGCGCCTCGGCGTTTCGCGCGATGCCGCTCGCGCGGTCGTCCATGAAGTTGCCGGGATGGGAGACGAGATACTGCATCCCGAGCGCTTCACATCGCCGCAGCTCGGCCTCGAACGATGCCAGCGACCTGGCGCGCAGCACCGGATCGGGCGAGGCGAGGTTGATGAGGTAGCTGTCGTGCGCCGCCGTGGCGCGCACGTCGGTGGTGGTGAGCGCCATCGTGAACGCGCGACACTCCTCGTCCTCGCACAGCCGCTCGGCCCATCGGTTGGCCATCTTCGAGAACATCTGCATCGCCGTCGCGCCGATGGCCTTGGCGCGAGCAGGCGCGTTAGGCGTTCCTCCGGCGGTGGAGACGTGGGCGCCAAGGAGCAAGGGGTCGAAGGGATCGACGGGATCGACGGGATCACGGGGAGAACCTCCGCGACTCGAGGCCCCTTGATCCCCTCGGTCCCGTCGATCCCTTCGACCCCGGGTGCTCCTCACCGCCTTCCGCGCAGCCATTCCAGCGGATCCACCGCTCGCCCCTGAGGGCGCATCTCGAAGTGGAGGTGTGGCGGAAGCTCCGGGTCGGCGGCGCCGACGTAGCCGAGCACCTGGCCCTTGCTCACGACCGCGCCCTTCTGCACGCCCAGCCTGCTGAGCGACCCGTACACCGAGTAGTCGCCGCCGCCGTGCTGCACGATCACCGTCAGCCCATAGGTGCCGAACGTCTCCGCGACGACGACACTTCCGGCCGAGACCGCCTTCACCGGGCTACCTTCGTCGGCGCCGATGCCGATGCCGTTCCAGCGTGTGGTCGTGTTGTTGGGGTTCACGACGCGGCCGAAGTTGTAGATGATCTCCCCCTCCACCGGCCAGTCGAGCCGGCCGAGGTCGCTCGTCCGAATCGTGCTGCTCGCGCGCGCCCCCGCCCCCGATCGCTCGGCCCGGCGGCGCGCCGCTTCGAGCTCCGCGATCACGTTCGTGAGGCGCTGCTCATCGCGGGCAATGCGGCGCAGCCGCGCTTCCGTGTCGCGCGCCCGACGTTGGGTGGTCGCCAGGCTGCGGGCTCGCTCCCGCTCCAGATCGCGCAACCGCTTCTCCTCGAAGGCGCGCTCCTCGCGCGTGCGCTCGATGTCGCGCTGGAAGCGCACGAGGTTGCCCCGCTGTCGTTGAACGCGATCGCGCAGCTGCTCCACGCGCTCGACGAGCGCGCGGTCGCGAAGGGCCAGGAGATGCAGGTACTTGTATCGCGAGACCAGCTCTCCGAACGACTGCGCCGCGAGCAGCGCTTCGACGGCGTGGAGCGGTCCCCGCTTGTAGATGTCGATGAGGCGGCGACGCAGCATCACGCGCTTGACGACGAGCTCGTCTTCGGCGCGCACCAGATCGCCGGTGGACGAATCGACCGCTTCGCCGATCGAGACGAGCTGCGACTCCAGCGAGCGCACCGCGCGGGCGGTCATGTCTGCCTGACGATCCAGGTTCGCGACCTCGGCCGACAGATCGTGCACCGTACCGCGCAGCTGCCGCATCCGCGTCTCGAGCTCCGCGCGCTCGCGCCGCAGCTGCTCCAGGCGATTCTGCTCGGCGCGCAGCCGGGCTTCGGGTGACTGCTGCTGCGCGGCCCCCGGCGCGGGCCACAAGACCAGAAGTGCAATGGAACCGCAGATGGCCGCGGGATGCCGCAGAGCCCTGAGAAGCGGGCCACGGATCTGCACGGAGGAACACGGATCCGGCAACGCGCGGACGCTCATCTGCCCGTGTCGCATCCGTGTTACACCCGTGGTCATCCGTGGCTGCTCCTTGCGGTTGCGTTCGTGCCGCTTCTCGGTGGCCATCGGCGGGTCTCGTCTCGGCGCCTAAACCCGGCGCAGATGGCGCCCGACCGACACCGCGCTGCCGAGCAGCCCGATCAACGCGCCGAAGGCGACGCCGGCGAGGATGATGCGCTCATCGAAGAATCGCGTCGCCACCAGCGTCCGCGAGATGAGCGAATGCGCGAAGTACGTGAGCGCGAGCGCGAGGATGCCGCCCAACACGCCCTTCGCCAGCCCCTCCAGGAGGAACGGGCGGCGGATGAACCCGTCCGTGGCGCCGACCAGCCGCATGATCGAGATCTCGCGACCGCGCGCGAGCACCGCCATGCGAATCGTCGCTCCAATGATGATGATCGCCACGGCGGCGAACGCCACGCCGAGAATGATCCCCGCCGCCGTCGCGAGGTTCCGGATGTTGTACAGCTTGCGCACCCACTCCTCCCCGAACCGCACGTCATCGACGAACGGGTAGGTCCGAATGCGCGCGGCGACGGCACTCACCGTCTCGGGATCGCGGAAGCCTGGCTTGAGCCGTACCTCGATCGACGCCGGAAGAAAGGCGGCGTCGAACACGTCGCGGAATTCGCCCAGCTCGGCGCGAGCCCGTTCCAGCGCCCCTTCCTGCGAGATGCCCTCGGCGCGTGCCACTTCCGGGAAGGCGCCAATGTCGCCCAGCGCGGCCGCGAGCGCTTCGACGGGCGTGCCATCGGCGATGTAGGCACGGATCTCCACGCGCTCTTCCACCTGCTGAAGCGCGTCCCGGATGTTCACGGCCACGAGCACGAACAGCCCGAGCGAGAAGAGACTGAACGCGATCGTCATGACACTCAACGCGCTCAGGAGTGGCGCTCTGCGGAATGCGAGAAGCGTTTCGCGAAGGGTGAGTCGCATCAGGCAGGGGTCGAGCGGTCGACGGCGGCATCGGCGGCCGCCTCGGCGGAGTCATACACCAGCTGGCCGCGATTGATCTCGATCACACGGTAGTCCGAGCGCCTCACGAGCTCCAGGTTGTGGGTCGCCATCAGGACGGCGGTCCCGGCGGCGTTGATGTCCCGAAGCAGCTGAAACACGCCGCGGGTGGCGCGGTCATCGAGATTTCCCGTCGGCTCGTCGGCGATGAGCACGAACGGGTCGTTGACGAGCGCGCGCGCGATCGCCACCCGTTGCTGCTCGCCGCCGGACAGCTCGCGGGGCAGGGCATTCGCCTTCGAGCTCAGCCCCACCTGGGTCAGCAGGCGGGAGACCTTGGTGGCGATCGTCGCGCGCGGCGCGTCGGTCACCTCCAGCGCGAAGGCGATGTTCTGCGCGGCCGTGCGCTCTTCCAGCAGGCGGAAGTCCTGGAACACCACCCCCAGCTTGCGGCGCAGCTGCGCGATCTCGGCTCGGCGGATCGTCGCGGCGTGTACGCCGGCGACGCGCACATCGCCCTCGGTGGGGAATTCCTCCATGTACACGAGCTTGAGGATGGTCGACTTGCCCGCCCCGCTCGGACCGGTGAGGAAGGCGAATTCGCCCTTGGCGATGTGAAAGGACACGTCGTCGAGGGCCAGCCCGCCACGCGCGTACTCCTTGCTGACGTGCATGAACCGGATCATCGAGCGTCGCTGGCGGCGGGAAGGATGGTCGACGTCGCCGCTTCGGGCTCGCCGTCGGAGTCGAGCAGGCGCCAGCTCGTCTGCGCGGTGACGGTGTCGAAGACCGCCTTGAGCAGCCCGATCACGATCGGGCCGAGCAGAATGCCGACAATACCAAAGGTATACACGCCGGTGACCAGTCCAATGAACATCCAGTAGAAGTTGAGCACCCGCGATTTCTTCGCCGCGAGCTTTGGTCGTAGATACATCGACATGAAGAGCGTGTTCCCCAGGAACCCGATCAGCAGCACCAGCACCGACGAGACGTACGCCTCGCGGAAGATAGCGAGCCAGATCGCCACCGGGACGTAAACGCTCCACGACCCCACGATCGGGAAGAACCCGATCACGAACGACAGCAGCGCGAGCACGGCCGCCAGCGGAACCTGGAAGGCGACGTTCATCGCGAAGATGACGAGCGACTTGACCGCCTGTGTCACCAGCGTCGCGTAAATGGCCCCGTAGAGCACCCCCTCGACGTTGTGCTCCAGCGCTCTCGACAGCTCGGAGTATCGCGGCGGGATCTTCCCGCGAACGTACGCGGCCACCGTCTCGGCGTCGGTGAGGATGTAGCCGAGCGTGAAGAGAAAGATCGCCGACGAGACGGACACCTCGACGATGGCTTCCTGCAGCGTGTCGACGATGCGCGCGCCGTACAGGGACGTGCTCGATACGAACGCGCGGATCTGCTCGGTGAAGGTCTCCCCGCGGAAGAACGGAAGCCGGCGAACGGCGGCGTCGATCTTGGCGACGATCTCCGCCTCGTGCTCGGCGATGTACTTCGCGGCGCTGCTCAGCTCCGCATAGCTGTAAGCGATGGCGGCGAGCACCGGGACGACGACGATGAGAATCGTCAGCAGCGCCGACGTCACCGGCTGCTTCAGGCGCGCGAGTAACCACAGGTACAACGGCCGAACGTAGACACCGACGATCACGGCCAGGATCGCGGCGATGACGACGACGCGCACCATCCAGAGAAACAGCGACAGCACGAGGACGAACAGGAGCGACGTGAGGATGATGCGACGGAACTCCGGCAGCGTGAGATCGGCGACACGCTGGCTCACGCGGCGCTCGACGCGCCGGCGGTCGCCGGGCCCTTCCGCGGTCGGCCCCGTCACCGCAGCGCCTGCTCCAGGTCGGCGATCAGGTCGTCGGCATCCTCGATGCCGACGCTCATCCGCACGAAGCCATCGGGAATCCCGATCTTCGCGCGGTGCTCGGCCGAGAGGTGCGCGTGGGACGTGAACCGCGGCTCGCTTACCAGCGACTCCACGCCGCCAAGGCTCGGCGCATGGGTCCACACCTTGAGCCGCCGCACGAAGCGGTCGGCCGCCTTGGCCCCCCCGAGCAGCTCGAGCGCGAGCATTCCCCCGAAGCCATCGAGCGTCGTGCGCGCGACCTCGTGATCCTGATGGTCGGGAAGGCCGGCGTAGTGAACCTGCCTGATCTCCTTTCGGCCGTCGGCCCAGGCGGCAATGCGCGCCGCGTTTTCGTTCTGGCGCCGCACGCGCACGTCGAGCGTCTTGAGCCCGCGGTCGAGCAGCCAGACCGCGAACGGATCCGGTGCCTGCCCCCACACCATCATCTTCTGCCGCACCTCCTCGATGTACGGCGCGGTGCCCGCGACCACGCCCGACAGCACGTCGTGGTGGCCGTTCAGGTACTTCGTCGCCGAGTGGATGACGACGTCGGCGCCGTGCTCGAGCGGGCGGAAGTTCACCGGGCTGGCGAAGGTGGAATCGACGACGAGCGCGAGCCCGTTTTCTTTCGTGAGATGGCTCGCGCCGCGCAGGTCGAGCACACGGCAGGTGGGGTTTACCGGCGTCTCGACGAAGATCGCCCTCGTCTCCTTGCGAAGGCGGCGTCGCCACCCACGCGCCTCGGTCGGGTCGAGGAGGGTGACGTCGATTCCCATCGCCTCGAACTCCTGCGTGAACAGCCGATGCGTTCCTCCGTATACCCACGAGCTGGCGAGCAGATGGTCGCCGGGACGCAGCAGCGCGAGCAGCGCACATGCCGTCGCACCCATCCCACTCGCCAGCACGATCGCCGCCTCGGCGCCCTCGAGCATCGCGATGCGCCGCTGCACGATCTCCGCGTTCGGCGCATTGCCGTACCGCGGATATCGAAGCCCTTCGGCGGTGCCAATCTCCTGAACGAAGTTGACGCTCTGATAGATCGGCGTCACGACCGGTGTGTCGGCGTCGCCTCTGTCCGTGCCACCGTGGACTGCAACGGTCGAGACGCCCTGCGGGCGAGCTTTGCGTGTCATAAGGTGAGAGCGACGTTAGGCGGAGTGGGTCGGGGGCCGCGGGCCAGGGGCCGAGGGTGCGGATAGGCGCGGCGCCGCTTCGCGGCCGCCGCGCTCATCGGATGAGCAAGCGGCCTGCGGCCGCTTGCCTTTCCTTCCCTCGGCCCCTGGCCCGTGGCCCCCGACCCGGTTCACTAGGCCAGTCCTATCTCGCGCGGGATGTCGGGATCGACCTTCACCACCTTCACGACGTCGGCAGGCGCGGTACCGGCGACATCGCGAAGGACCACGCTGCCTCGGGGAAGGGAATCATCGACGCGAACGGTGACCAGCTCGTGCCGACGAGGACCGTACAGCCATACCAGCTCGCCATCCTGGAGCAGCCGCAACCGAGCGTCCTCTCCCCGCATGCGAATCAGGGGTCCCCGCTCGCTATCGCTCGGCCGCGTCGCCACGAACCCGACCACGGAGAGCGGCGGGTTGTAGCGCTCGTACTTCACGGCCCCGTGCCGACGGCGACGTAACCCTCGTCGAAGCGCATGATGAGCCGGCGCCGAGTGAGTCCATTGAGCAGCATCTCGGCTTGCGGCTCCTCCAGGCCGACTTCGCTCGCGACGTCGGCGGGCACC
>DATBIU010000221.1:0-12719 GCA_036556765.1 Gemmatimonadaceae bacterium
ATCTCCAACGAGAGAACGGCGGGGGCAGAAGTCGCTCCGGCTCCACAGAACTCGTCGTAGTCGATGAGCTCGCGGATCTCGCGCGTCCCACAGGCGGGACAGGCGGGGTCCTTCGCCAGCCCGACCGTGCGGAAGCGCGCGCTCAGTGCGTCGATCAGCAGCAGTCGGCCGACGAGTGGCTCACCGATGCCAAGGAGCAACTTCAGCGCTTCGGTGGCCTGGATCGTTCCGACAATGCCGGGCAACACACCCAGGACGCCGCCCTCGGCGCAGCTCGGTACGAGGCCTGGCGGGGGCGGCTCGGGGTAGAGGCAACGATAGCAGGGTCCGGCATCAGTCGCGAACACCGAGGCCTGCCCTTCGAAGCGGAAGATCGAGCCGTAGACGTTAGGCCTGCCCAGGAGGACGCACGCGTCGTTCACCAGGTACCGCGTCGCGAAGTTGTCCGTCCCGTCGACGATCACATCGTAATCGGCCAGAATCTCGAGCGCGTTCGCCGACGTCAGGCGCATCTGATAGGTATCCACGGCTACGTGCGGATTCACGTCGTGAACGCGATCCCGCGCCGAATCGAGCTTGGACCGGCCGACGTCGCTGGTGCCGTGCACGACCTGACGCTGAAGGTTCGAGAGATCGACGACGTCGAAGTCGATGAGGCCCAGGGTACCGACCCCGGCGGCGGCCAGGTACAGCGCGACGGGCGATCCCAGCCCCCCGGCGCCGACGAGAAGCACCCGCCCCGCCTTGAGCCTGCGCTGACCGTCGAGCCCCACATCCGGAAGGACGAGGTGGCGGCCGTAGCGGCGCAGCTCGTCGCGGGTGAGCTCGGGGAGGGGGCGCGATCCGGTCATCCCCCGTATGATACGAAAAGGGGCGCCGCCGCGCCTTGCGGGGCCGGTCCCGGTGCCGGATGATAAGAGTCCGCGAACCTCGCACGATCTGCCCCTCCCGCGCGTTGCATCGTAGTGACCACGCCGACCTCGACCACCGCCGCGATCGACCCGGGCCACCTGCTCGCCGGGCGCTACCTCATCGAGCGCCCGCTGGGCCACGGGGGGATGGCCACGGTGTACCTGGCCGAGGAGCGCAAGCACTCCCGTCGCGTCGCGGTGAAGGTGCTGCACCCCGAGCTCACCCGTTCCCTTGGCACGCAGCGGTTCCTGCGCGAGATCCGGATCGTGGCGCGGCTGTCGCACCCGCACATCGTTCCGTTGATCGACTCCGGGGAAGCGGACGGCCGCCTCTTCTACGTGTCGGTGTACGTGCCGGGCGGGTCGCTCCGCGACCGGTTGCGGCGCGAGCACACCCTGCCACTCGGCGACGCCCTTCGCGTCGCGCGCGAGGTAGGGTCGGCGCTGGAGAGCGCGCACCGAAACGGGTACGTCCACCGTGATGTGAAGCCCGAGAACATCCTCCTCTCGGAAGGGCATGCATTGCTCGCCGACTTTGGCGTGGCCCTGGTGTGCTCGGCCGAGAGCGAGTCGATCACCGACGTCGGTATCGCGCTCGGCACGCCGGAATACATGAGTCCCGAGCAGGCGAGCGGCGGACGCGACCTCGGTGTGCCGAGCGACGTGTACAGCCTCGCGTGCGTGCTGTACGAGATGTTGACGGGCGAGCCGCCGTTCCGCGGCGCGAATGCCCAGGCCACGATGGCGATGCACGTGACGAAGACGCCGCCGTCCCCGCGCGCGGCCCGGCCGGAGCTTCCGGCAACGCTCGATCAGGTGCTGGCGAAAGCGCTGGCCAAGTCGCCGGAGGAGCGCTACGCGAGCGTCGGCGAGTTTCTCACGGCGCTGGATGCCGGCGCCCTCCCGCGGTTGTCCACGGCCCGCGCGGCGCCGCGGACGGTCGCGGTGCTTCCATTCATTAACGCGAGCCCGGACGCGGAGAACGAGTACCTGAGCGATGGCATCACCGATGAGCTGATCGTGGCGCTGGCCAAGGTCGAGGGACTGCGCGTCTCATCGCGCACGTCCGTGTTCGCCCTCAAGGGCAAGGCGCAGGACGTCCGCGCGATCGGCGCGCTGCTCGGCGCCTCCGTCGTGCTCGAGGGAACGGTGCGCAAAGCGGGGGAGCGGTTGCGCATCACGGCCCAGCTGACGTCCACCGACGACGGACAGCTGCTCTGGTCGCAGCGATACGACCGCACGCTGGAGGACGTGTTCGCCATTCAGGACGAGATCGCGAACACGATCGTGAGCACGCTTCGCGCGACGACGTTCGCGTCACTGGAGACGCCGGTCGCGCGGCGCCACACCGAGAGCGTGCGCGCGCACTCGTTGTACCTGCGCGGACGGCACTCGTGGAACAAGCGGACCCAGGAAGGGGTGTTCGAGGCGATTGACTTCTTCGAGCAGGCGATCGCGGAAGACCCCGCGTACGCGCTGGCGTACACGGGGTTGGCCGACTCGTTCGCCCTGCTGCTCGACTACCGGGCCGTTCCGGTGAAGGAGTGGCACGAGCGCGCGAAGGAGTACGCGCGCAAGGCGCTCGCGCTCGACGAGTCGCTGGCGGAGGCGCACACGTCGCTGGCGTGGAGCCTGTTCATCTACGACTGGGACTGGGACGGCGCGGCGCGGGAGTTCCGGCGCGCGATCGAGCTCGACCCCAAGTACGCGACCGCGCACCAGTGGCACGCCTTCTCGCTCGCCTCACGAGGACGACTCGAGGAGGCGCTGCTGGAAGGGCACGTCGCGCAGGAGCTCGACCCCGCCTCGGTGTCGGTCCGTCGCACGCTCGGCTGGCTCTACTTCTACGGCCGCCGCTTCGAGCCGGCGCGCTACCACCTGTCGCGCGCGATCGAGATGAACCCCGAGGCGGAAGAGACCTACCGGGTGCTCGGGCTGGCGGTGGCGATGCAGGGCGATCTGGTCGAGGCGGAGCGGGTGTTGCGTGAGGCGATCACGCTCCGCGGCGCGGGGGCGTACGCCGTGGCCACCCTCGGATATGTGCTCGGCCGGGCGGGCAATCGTGAGGCAGCCCTGGCGCACATCCGCGATCTCGAGCAGCGCGCCGCGGCGGGCTACGTGTCACCGGTTGCGTTCGCCACCATCTATCTCGGGCTGGGCGATGTCGAGCGTGCGCTCGATTGGACGGAGCGCGCGCACGCCGAGCGCCGGGGGTGGGTGACGTACATGCGGGTGAATGCGATCTTCGATCCGCTGCGCGACTCGCCGCGCTTTCAGGCGCTGCTCGAGAAGATGAAACTGTAGATTCGAGAGATGAGGAATGGGGAATGAGGAGTGAGGAACTCGAGGCGGGCGAGGCGCCCCACATCGATTTCTTCACTCCTCATTTCTCATTCCTCATCGCCGTCAATCCGGGACCAGCACCTTCTCGACGCGATCGACCACATCCAGCCAGTGGGCCCGGATGACACCGGCTGGCGCAGCGGTGCCGGCGCGGCGGGCGTCGGCCTGGATGGCGCGGAGCTCGCTGCGCGCGAGCGCGGGCAAGTCCGTGCGCGAGACGTTAGGCGCCACGAGGAGCGGCGACGGCGGTGTTTGCTGCGGTCCGCCACCTCCACCGCCCGGTCCGCCGCCACCAGCGGGACTTTCGGGCGGATCGACGAGGGCGGCGAGCCGCTCGATGTACACCCGCTGAAGCGTTCGGCGGTTGGCGTCGGGAGTCATGAGGGAGCCAGGCGGCCCCCACAACGCGCGCCGGAGGTCGGCGAGGTACGCCGCCGGCGTGTAGGCGTCGCGCGTGCTCATCTCCGATCCCTGCGCGAGTCGAGCCAGCCGGCGTGCGTCGAGCAGCGCCGAGATGACGCTGGCCTGGCGGTCCACCAGCGACGTCTGCCCAGCCGGAGGCCCGATTCGCGACAGGATCTCGTCCGGCCCCAGCCACGACGGCGTGCGGAAGACCTGCTCGCCGATGAACCGGATCGCCGCCTGCTGCCGCTCGCGCTCGACCGCGCGATACACCACTCCATCCTGGTCGGCCGTCTTGAGGTCGACGTACACGCCGCCGATGAGAGACCCGACATGGCCGATGTACCGCACCCACATGCCTAACGCCTCGCCGTACAGCTCGTTGAGCTCGGCGTAGTCATCCCCATCGCGCGTGGTCCAGGCGACGAGGTTGGGCACCACGCGCTTGAGGTTCTCGATCGCGAGTGTGCTGGCGCGTATCGGGTCATCCCCCACGTCCTCGGTCTGGGATCGCGGATCGACGCCGGCGAGATACTGCGGCAGATAGCGATAGGCCATGGGCCCCGCTTGCTCGCGGAGCCACCGGTCGAGCATCGGGCGCTCCGCTTCCGGCGTCGGCGCGCTCGGGATGACGCGGTAGCCCCAGTTGACGATGAAGTCGTCGAACGGGCCGAGGCGTCGCACGAAGGCGGTGGGCGCCAGACTGTCTCCGGGCTGGGCGACGTAGTTCTGTCGCGCGTAATCCATGATCGTCAGCGAGACGCCGTACCGACCCGCGAACGACGCACTGCGCAGCGAGTCGATGGGGAGGGAGCTCGACGCGATCATGTTGTGCGGGAGGCCAATCGCGTGCCCCACCTCGTGTGTGATCACCTTGCGCATCGTTTCGCCCATGAGCTCCTCGGGCATGTTCAGCGTGCGCGCCACCGGATTGGCGGCCGCGGTCTCGATGAGCAGGCGATTGCGGTACGACCGCATGTGATTGTGATAGAACGTGATGTCGCTCTCGATGATCTCGCCCGTGCGTGGATCGGACGTGCTCGGCCCCACGGCGTTGCGGACGAGGCTCGCCGCCCAACGCACCACGGAATACCGAATGTCCTCGGGGTCCCAGTCGGGATCCTCCGAGGGCGACGGCGGATCCTTGGCGACGATCGCGTTCTTGAACCCGGCCTTCTCGAACGGCTTCTGCCAGTCCTCGATGCCCATCCGCACGTACGGGCGCCAGCGCGTCGGCGTCGCGGGGTCGATGTAGTACACGATCGGCTTCACGGGCTCGACCAGCTCCCCGCGCGCGTACGCGGCGGGATCCTTCGGCTCCAGCCGCCACCGGCGGATGAAGCTCTGCGAATCCGCCTTCTGCACATCGAGCCCGTAGTTCACCCGCGTGACGCTGAAGAAACCGGCGCGCGGATCCGCATAACGCGGACGCATCGGCGTCTTCGGGAGCAGGACGATCGATTGTCGCATGTCGAGCGAGATCGTGCCGCTGGTCCTGTCCGCAGGGGGCTCGGCCGCGTCGTACGTCTGGGTGTGGCGCACCTCGACGTTCTGCGGGAACGACTTGACGGAATGGACGAAGCTCCGCCCCGGATCGAGCCGGCGCACCTGATACTGTCGGCGCTGCGCGGCGGAGAGGCCGGACAGGGCAGGGGTGTCGCCAGCGAAAAATCCCCCGACGTCGATCACGAACGCCGCGCTGTCCTTCGCGAACGCCTCGACGGGGAACGCCGCGAGGATGGGCCCGACGTTGTTGCTCGCCACCGAGATCGCGATGGGCAGCGTGTCGTCGGCCACCGCGTCGTAGGCGATCGTCCGCAGAATGATCCGGTCGCGCTGCCGCTCCCATCGCACCACGCGCTCTTCGACCGACGTCCCCGCCGAGAGGAAGCCGCCGAAGTTCGCGGGTACACCGGCGATCCGACTGACGAGGAGGAAGTCCCGCCCGATCAGCGAATCGGGAACCTCGAAGAGCCAGCGGTCCTCGACGCGATGGACGGTGATCCCGCCGGTGTCCGTGACCGCGCGGTCGGTAACGACCTGGTTGTACGGCCGAGGCCGACGTCGCTGTCCGCCGGCCTGCCCTTCAGCGGCCTGCGCTTGTGCCTGCTGCGGCCCGGGCGCGGGCGTTGGATCCTGCGCTCGGCTCGCGCATGCGGCGAGGGCGAGGGGAAAGAGCGTAAGAAAACGGCGGACGGACTCTCGCATGGAGGACACTCGGAGGTTGGCGATGCATCAATGTGATCCCGACGCAGCGCCTCTCGCCAGACCGCCCGAGGCTGGCGCGCCCGCGCGGACCGTACGACATTGAGGCCGTCGTTCTCCGCCGTTCCCTCACGACAATGCACTGCTACTACCATCGCGACGTCGTCGCGGTCGCCACCTGTCGCAACTGCTGCCGCGGCCTGTGTGAGGCGTGCGCCGCCGACGTCCAGAAGATGTCGGCGTGTCGCGGGCGCTGCGAGGGTGACGTCGCCGCGGTGCAGGCGCTCCTCGCGCGCAGCGATAGCGCGTTCGCGACGGCGGCGCGTCAGCTTCGCATCGCCGCGCTGATTTGCATCCTGTTCGCCGGTCTGTTCGTCCTCCTCTCCCGCCGCATGCCCTTCGCCGCGGCGGCGTGGCTGCTGCTGCCGGCGGCCTTCGTGCTGTTGATCGGAGCCGCGCTGCTCGTGCTCACCGCGCGCCGATACGGCACGCGTCAGCCCTCGGCGTGAGGCGTTAGGCCCACCCCGTGGCGAGCCCGCAGCGCTCGAACGACGCGATGCTCGCCACGGCGCGGCGAGCCGTCCTCGCGATTCTGCTGTTGGCGATGGTCGGCATCCTCATCGAGCTGCTCCTCGTCGAGCACTTCGAGGACGCGTGGCAGCTCGTGCCGCTCTGCCTGCTCGGGCTCGGTCTCGCGGCCCTGGGCTGGCACGCGCGCGCTCCCAATCGCACGAGCCATCGCACGCTTCAGGGACTGATGGTCGCCTTCGTCGTCGCCGGATTCGTCGGCTTCTACCTGCACTATCGTGGCAACGCCGAGTTCGAGCTGGAGCAGAATCCCAGCGTCGCCTGGTGGGTGCTCTTTCGCGAAGCGATGATGGGGGGGACGCCCGCGCTCGCGCCGGGAGTCATGATCCAGATCGGGCTCCTGGGGCTGCTGTACGCGTTTCTCTGGGAGCGGCAAAGATAACGGAATGCAGATGTGCCGTTTCAGTATCGCAGCGGCGCTCCGCTTACCACCCGCCACGTATCGCGCGCGATCAGGAGCTCCTCGTCGGTGGGGATGACCCACAGCTCGGCGCGGCTCGCGGGCGTGCTGAACTTTCCCTCCCGCCCGCTCGTGAGCGTCGCGTTGGCGGCGGCGTCGAGCTCGATGCCCATCCACTGGAGCCCCGAGCAGATGCGCTTGCGAATCTCGACCGCGTTCTCGCCGATGCCACCCGCGAAGACGATTGCGTCCGCGCCGTCGAGGACGGCCAGGTACGCCCCGATGTACTTGCGGACCCGGTAGCAGAAGACCTCGACCGCCAGGCGCGCGCGGCGGTCGTCGTGCTCCTCGATCTCCTTGAGCAGCTCCCGCATGTCGGGCGTGAGGCCAGACAGGCCGAGCAGCCCGGACTGCTTGTTGAGCAGGCTCTCGACCTGCGACAGCGTCAGGCCCTCCTTGCTGGCGACGAAATCCAGAATGGCGGGGTCGAGGTCGCCCGATCGCGTTCCCATCACCAGCCCTTCGAGGGGCGTGAACCCCATCGACGTGTCGATCGAGTCGCCGGCGCGAATGGCGCACGCCGACGCGCCGTTGCCAAGATGGAGGGTAATGAGGCGAGTCGCTTCGCGTGGTCGCCCGGTGAGCTGACGAAACCGGTGGGCGACGTATCGATGCGACGTGCCGTGAAAGCCGTATCGCCGCACCTTGTACCGGCGGTACAGCTGATACGGGAGGCCGTACAGGAACGCGATCTCGGGAAGCGTCTGGTGGAAGGCCGTGTCGAACACCGCGACCTGCGGAACGCCGGGGCCGAGGACGCGCGTGGCGGCGCGGATCCCGGCGATGTTGTGCGGATTGTGCAGCGGCGCGAGCTCCACCAGCTCATCGAGGGCGCGCAGCACGCCCTCGTCGATGCGCTGCGATCGCGCGAAGTTCTCCCCGCCGTGGACGACGCGATGGCCCACCGCCTCGATCTCGGCGAGCGATCCGATGCCGGTGTCCGCCTCGTCGCTCACGAGCCATCCCGCCACGTGCTCCACCGCCGCGGCGAGATTCCGGAGCGGCGCGGCGGTACGCGTCCCGTGTCCACGGGCGCTGAGCGAGATCACCGCTTCGCCGCCGATGCGCTCCACCGAGCCGCCAGCGAGGCGGGCGTCCGTGTTCGCCTCGATGCGCTCGGCGTCGGTGCCGATGAGCTCGAACTTGAGTGAGGAGGAGCCGACGTTGAGGACGAGGACGTTCATTGGGCCGAGGTGCTCGAGGTGCTCGAGGTGCTCGAGGTGCTCAATGTGCTCGAGGTGCTCGAGGGAGACCGCACCACCCCTCGAGCACCTCGACTACCTCGAGCACGTCGGGCACCTTACTTCTTCACCCCGTCCCGTAGCACCCGCACGCGTCCCTCGTATCCGAACTTCACGTTCGCGCTCTGCTCCAGCGCCGCGATGGCGTTGCGCGACGAATCGAGCGACACGTTCATCGAGACCGAGCGGCCCATGATCGAGGAATCACGGACGACGAGGCCGAGCGCGTACCACCGCTGCAGGTGGTTGAGGGCTTCCGGCATTGGCTTGTTCGTCAGGACCAGCCGTCCGTCGGCCCACGCGAGGGCCTCGTCGAGCTCCTGCGGGGTGGGGTCACGCATGGCTCCGCTCGCATCCACGAACACGGCCTGCCCCGCGCTCAGCGTGCGGGGGTCGCCCTCGGCCTGCACCGTGACCTGACCTTCCTTCACGCGCACCGCGACGAATGGCTCGTCAGGATACGCGCGAACGGTAAACGTCGTACCCACGGCCTTGATGGCGACGTCCTTCGCGCGCACCTGGAACACGATCGGCTGACCGGCCGCGACGACGAACGTGCCGGTGCCCTCGAGGCCGACACCGCGCAGGCGGTCGCCGAATCCGGGTGGCACGGTGAGCTTCGAATCGCCGCCGAGCGTGACGTCGCTGCCGTCGCCCAGCGTGATGGCCGTGCGACTGCCTTGGCGCGCCACGAGTGTACGCGCCTCACGCGAGCGCAGTCCCGCCGTGACCGCGCGATCCTCGCTGGCCCGGTCGATGAGGAAAATGGGGAAGAGCACGACCAGTCCGACGGCGGCGAGACCGATCGCGGGCCACAGCCAGGGACGCCGCTTCGTCATCCCCCCGACGTGCTCGGCGGTCGCGTGACGCGCGTGATCGGCCACCTCGTGCTCGGCCTCGCCGCGGTGTGCGCGTGCGTGCAGCGTGTGCTCGACGTGCGTCCACGCCTCGCTCGCCGTCGCCGGCTCCTTGCGGTGTGTCGCGTGCGCGCCGTGCACACCCTCGTGCGACTCGAATCGATGGAGCGCGGCTTTTCGACTCTGCGCGCGCGCGGCGCCTTCGCGTGTTGCCCTGTGAAGGAACGACTCGAGCGCCTCGGGCGACTCGAACTCGGCGCGCTCATCCCACACGCGCACGAACACGGTTTCGACCACCCGCGGCGCGCCGGCCGGATCTTCGAGGACCGTGGCCGCCTCCTGAGTCAGCGCGCTGTAGTGGTCGTCGAAGATGCGTCGCAGCGCTTGCTCGTCCCCCGCCTGCAAGCGGGTAAGGACATCTCGGTCGATGGTGGGCATCGTGCCGGGCATTTGCAACCTCCTGACGTAGGGCAGAAGAATGCCTGCTTCTCAACGTGGCCACGCGGCCGACGATCCGCAACCAGTGCACCCGCATTGCAGGCATTGCGGCCGCGATGTATGGTTGCGCGACTCCGCGCCGGCTCACACCTCGATCCAGGGCTCCTGCGTGCTGCGTCTCGCTCTCGCTGCCACACACTTGCTTGCATTGGGGATCGGGCTCGGCGCGATTTGGGCGCGGAGTCGTGCGCTTCGGGGAACGGTCATCGACGGGGCTGCCCTTCGGCGCGCGTTCGCCGCCGACAGCTGGTGGGGCGTTGCGGCCGTGCTCTGGCTGGCGACCGGGCTCACACGCCTGCTCGCCGCGACTGACAAGCCGGTCGCCTACTACCTGCAGAACCCGCTGTTCCACCTGAAAATGGGCCTCTTCGTGCTCATCCTCGCGCTCGAGGTCTGGCCGATGATCACCCTCATTCGGTGGCGGCGGGCGATGGGCCGCAACCAGACGGCCGCGTTCGGCGCCGCCGGGCGAATCGCGCGCATCAGCACCATCGAGGCGTTTCTCGTCGTCGTCATGGTGCTCGTGGCGGCGGCCCTCGCGCGCGGCTACACGCTCGGGGTGCCGTAAGGCCGCTCGACGCGCCGACTGGCGCGCGACGGCCCGCACGCGCGAGATTGCGTGAATGTCCTCATCGAATCTCGCAGTCCTGCCCGACGATCTGGCCGCGCGCTCGCTCTCGAAGCACGATGTCGTCATGCGCCACGACGATGCGCTCGAGGCGCTGGATCACCTGGGACGCGCCGGGTTGCGCATCGAGTCGTGGGAAGGGTGGGTGCGACTCGCCGACGGCACCCGCACCAAGTCGCTGATGCACCAGGGATCGTTCGCGCTGCCGCTCGACGCCGCCGCCTCGATCACGACCGCACGCGAGATGATCTCGCAGGCGCAGCGCCGGTGGGACCGCACGCCCGAGTATCAGGGCGGGGAGCTGTACTTCAAGCTTACGATCGTCTGACGAGTGCCCCGCTCGTCTCCCGACCCCAACTTCGAGCAGCGCGTACGCGATTCGTTCGCGCGACAGCGCTTCATGACGACGCTCGGGGCACGCATCGTCTCGGTGGTGCCGGGCGAGGTCGTCATCGAGCTTCCGTGGCGCGACGAGCTCGCCCAGCAGCACGGGGTGCTGCATGCGGGCGCCGTCGCCTCCATCGCGGACAGTGCCTGCGGCTACGCGGCGTTATCCCTGATGCCGGCGGGCTCGGGGGTGATGAGCGTCGAGTTCAAGGTGAACCTCCTCGCCCCCGGCCGAGGGGACCGCTTCCTGGCGAGTGGTCGCGTGCGGCGGGCGGGGCGGACGCTCACCGTGTGTGAGGGAACTGTGAAGGCGATGCGCGGCGCGGAAGAGCGCGAGGTGGCCGTCATGACGGCGACCATGATCCGGCTGGAAGGCCGTCCCGACCTTGCCGACTGAGCCCAGCCGCCTGCGCGATCTCGCGCGCGTGCTCGATGAGGCCATTCGCATCCCGGGCACGAACATTCGAATCGGCCTCGATGCGCTCCTCGGGCTGGTGCCCGGGGGCGGCGACGTGGCCGGGGGCCTGTTCTCCGGGCTGATCATCCTCCAGGCCGCGCGCGACGGCGCCCCGACCCCGGTGCTCGGCCGCATGCTGGCGAACGTGGTGATCGATGTCGTCCTGGGTGCGATCCCCATCCTCGGCGACGTGTTCGACGTCGCCTGGCGCGCCAACAGCCGGAACGTCCGCCTGCTGGATGCGTGGCGAGAGCGGCCCACGGCGACGAAGCGGGCGAGCACGCTCGGTGTCGCCGCGATCCTGACTGCGCTGATGGTCCTGGTCGCGCTCGCGATCTGGGGATCGATCGCGGCGTTCGGCGCACTTCTTGACCTGTTACGAGCGACGTAAGCGGAGTCTTACCGCAACCGCGTGCCGAGAGCCCGAAACCGGGTGTCGAGGAGAGGTGCGCATGCAGGAATCGCCGTGGCCGTGACGCGTGAGCTCCACACCGTGGCGCGCGATCGCCGCATCTCGGCGCGCCGGCTCACCTGGCTGCTGGTCGCCGGCCTGCTCACGCTGTCGGTCGTGGCGGCGCGCGCTCCGTTGCCCAAGGGCCTCGACGGGATGACGCTGTGCCTTCCGCTCATTGGGCCGGTCACGCGCATCGACTCCACCCTGAGCGGCCGGCCGCGCGCGCTCGCGGAGATACACGAGCGCGCGCACGCGGCGCAGTGTCGTGAGATGGGAGCGGTCCGGTCCTACGCCGCCGGCCTCTCGATCGACGGCAAGCTGCGCTCCGAGGCCAATGCCTTCTGCGCCGAGGCGCACTGGGATCTCGCCCTCGGGTATCCGCGCGAGAACGTGCTCGCCCGGATCGCGGATGAGCTCGAGACCGCGTACGGCTGGACAGCGGGTCGTTCCCGGGGAGAACTTGTGGCAGCGATCGGCGCGGCGTGTCCGCCGCTGTCGGCGCGGGCCCGCGCGGGGGACTGACATGGACGGCATCGATCTTCGGGAGAAGTTCGCCAGTTTCGACGAACACTGGAGCCCGCGGATCGTTGCCGAGCTGAATGGCCAGCACGTGAAGCTGGTCAAGTTCCGCGGGGCATTCGTGTGGCATCACCACGAGCATGAGGACGAGCTGTTCCTGGTGCATCGCGGGCGCTTTCGCATGGAGTTTCGGGACCGGTCGGTGGACCTGGGGCCGGGCGAGATGATCGTCGTTCCGCGCGGCGTCGAGCATCGGCCGGTCGCCGACGAGGAGGTCGAGGTGATGCTGTTCGAGCCGGCGGGCACCCTCAACACCGGCAACGTGGTCGACGAGCGGACAGTGCACGAGCCGGCGCGACTCTGAGGCCTCGGCGTGAATCACATCCGTTCCCTCCTGGACCACATGGCGTGGGCCGACGAGCGCATCCTCGAGTCGCTTCGTCAGCCCGATGTCCCCCAGCGCGCGATCGATCTCTACGCGCACGTGTTAGGCGCGGAGCACGTGTGGCTCACGCGGCTCGAGCAACGAGCCCGGACGGTTCCCGTGTGGCCGGTGATGACGGTCGACGAGTGTGCGGCGCTCGCCGCCGAGAATCGGACGACCTTCCGCGCCTACCTCGACCGCCTCACGAGTGACGATCTTCGGCGCACGGTGCACTACCGGAACAGCGCCGGGGACGAGTTCGACAACGCGATCGAGGACATCCTGGTGCACGTCGCGATGCACGGCAGCTATCACCGCGGACAGATCGCCCGATCGCTCCGGCAG
>DATBIU010000222.1:0-13100 GCA_036556765.1 Gemmatimonadaceae bacterium
CTTAGCGCTCTTAGCGCCCTTAGCGCCCTTAGCGCCCTTAGCGCCCTTCCCGCGCCCTTCGGTTCTTCACCGCCGCGGACGGACTCGATTCAATACCTCTCCCGCCACGGCGACCGCGACGACACCGGCCATCAGCGCCAGCGGCGTCTTGCCCGTCATCCGATACGCACCGAGCGTCACGAGGAGCGCGGTGGCGGCGGCGGGCGGGTGATACGCGCGCAGCTGCGGCATCAGGATCGCGAGCATCGCTAGCGCCGCGGCGCTCGCCCAGACGCGCGGCAGCGGCACGGTCACTCGCGTGACGACGGCGGCCGCACCCTGCGCGTTCAGGAGGAGGATCGCCAGGTACGCGCAGCCGATCGCGGCGAGGTGCGCGACGACGACGGCGCGGAATCGCGTCGTCTCATGACCGGGATGGCTGGCGAGCATGAGCACCGTCGGTCCGAGGCCGGCGAACAGCCATGGCTGCTTCAGCCAGTACCCGATGGCGCCGGCGAGCACGATGAGCGTCGCCGCGACCGCCGGGACCCAGATGGCGTCGACGAACGCGGCGAGCGTGCGCCCGCGGAACAACGCCGTCAGCTTCCCCAGGTTCAGCGGTGCGATCGCCGGCTGGCGAACGGCCGCGGGGGTGGGATAAGTCGACATTGGTTGGTGGGGTTGATAGGGAAGATGCGTTGCCCAGTGCCACGCACCTCATCCCCTAGGCGACGTTCGGGGCGATGTCGCGGTCACCTCCCGGACGAGCGTTTCGTGTGCGAGCGGTCACACGCCGTGGGTTCGGGTGCTGATCGGCCCCCTCGTCGTTATGCCGATCGCGTGCACGCTCGTGGACTCACGTTAGGCCTTGCGTCGCGACACGCGACTTCGCACCTTGGGCTCCCCCCTCCCGCGTCGAGACGCTCGCCCGATGCCGTTCCCCCGCACCCTGATCCTGGCCGCGTCGCTCGTCTTCACCGGCGACCTCGTCGCGCAGCAGCGGGGCGTCACGACCTCCGAGGTGTTCAGCCGGTACGCCGACCGCGTGGTCAAGATCCAGGTCGTCGAAACGGGATCGGCTGCCAAGGCCACGATCGGCTCCGGCTTCTTCGTCAGCGGCAGCGGCCACCTCGTCACCAACTACCACGTCATTTCGAAGCTCATCCACGACCCGGATCGCTACCGCGCGGAGCTGATCGACGTCGCTGGCGCGGTGCAGCCGGTGGCCGTTCTCGGGGTCGATGTCGTGCACGACCTCGCCGTGCTCGGGAGCGAGGTGCGGCCCGCCTCGTACTTCTCCTTGGGCCCGGTCGGCATCGCGCAGGGCCATCGGCTCTACTCGCTCGGCCACCCGGAAGACCTTGGCCTGAGCATCGTCGAGGGGACGTACAACGGGCATCTGCAGCACACGCGGCATCCCCGCATCCACTTCACCGGGTCGCTCAATCCGGGGATGAGCGGTGGGCCGACGATCACGCAGGAGGGGCGCGTGATCGGAATCAACGTCGCGACGGCGGGAAATCAGCTCAGCTTTCTCGTCCCGGTGGACCGCGCCGCGGGGTTGCTCGGGAGGGTGCTCGGGCCCGCCGATGATCCCGCGGCGCGCACGCTCGCCGAGGTCGGTCGCCAGCTTCGCGATCACCAGGACGCGTATCTCCGCGACATGTTCGCCGGCGAGACGAAGACGGTCGAGCTCGGGCCGTATCGCCTCATCACCGAGCCGGCGCCCTTCTTCCGCTGCTGGGCCGACGCGACCCGCCGCCAGGAGCTGCCGTACGAGAAGGTGCGGCACCACTGCTCCACCGACGACCAGCTGTTCATCGCCGGCGATCAGAGCACCGGGGTCGTCGATCTCGACCACGAGATGATCTCGACCCGAAAGCTGAACCGCGCGCAGTTCTTTTCGCTGTACACCAGCGTGTTCGCGGTCGACAACACGCCCGGGGGTGAGGAAGAGCACGTCACGAGCTGGCGCTGCGGAACGCGCAACGTCCGCAACGCGTCCCTGCCGATGCGCGCGGTCCTGTGCCTGCGGCGATATCGCAAGCTCGGGGAGCTGTACGATGGCGTCCTGAAAGTGGCGGTGCTCGGGCGCGGTGACTCGGGGCTCGTCTCGACGCTCACGCTGTCCGGGGTCACGTTCGAGAACGTGGACCGGCTTGCTCGCCGCTATCTGGAGCGCATCTCGTGGCGATGATTCTCGAGGTGGTGCATCCCGGTGGCACGCGCACGCTGCACCGGCTCGGCGAGCATCCGCTGACCATTGGGCGGGGGCTGTCGAACGACCTCATCCTCGACGATCCCTACGCCGACGCGCGCCACGCGCGCATCGAGCTCGATGAGTCCGGGGCGCCCGTCATCGAGGATCTCGGCAGTGTGAACGGGCTGATCGCGCGCGACGCGAGACTCCCGGGTCGTGTTGCGCTGCAGCCGGGCGCCGAGATTCGCGTTGGTCGTACCCTTCTCCGGTTCCGCGATGCCGACGAGCCCATTCCACCGGCCCTTGTCGACACGATCGCTCCGCCGGCGCACGGCCCCTCCGCCAGGAGCGCCAGTCGCTCGCGACGACCGCGGTGGGCGAGACGTGTAGTTCGATGGGGACGCACGCCAACCGGCCGATTGCTGACGGCCGCCGCGGCGGCATCCGCGGTCGCGCTCTACAGCTGGCTGGGGAGCGCGGAGCGATCGAGCGCCAGCAGCGCGCTGTTCGCGGCGCTTGGATTCGCCCTGATCATCGCGTTGTGGGGCGGGATCTGGGCGGTGGCGAGCCGCGTCACCGTGCAGCGCTTCCATTTCGTGGGGCACCTGGGCGTTGCATCGCTGGTGACGCTCCAGGGATTGGCGTGGGGGATCGGCATCGAATGGGTGTCGTTCTTCCTTCCCGATGCGGGCCTGTCCGACTTCCTCTCGATCGCGATCGGGTTGCTGCTGCTTTCGACGCTCGTCGCCGGCCATCTCTCGCTGGCGTCGGGCCTCTCCCGCCAGCGCCAGTGGCGCGCGGGCTTCATCGTCGCCGGGACGGCGCTCCTCATCGGCGGTCTGGCGACGCTCGTGGAGGAGGAATCGTTCAGCGATGTTCCGACCTTCTCCGGGGTCGTGAAGCCGGTGGCCGGCGAGTGGGTTCCCACCGCGACCGTCGAGGAGTTCGGTGGCGTCATGGCGGCGCTGAAGAAACAGGTCGACGAGATGGCCCGGCAGTAGCGCCTTACGAGCGAGGGCGCTCGTGGTCCGTGAGCACGGGCAGGTACGCCACCCACGGACCGACGTCGTCGCGGTATTGCTTGGCCATGACGCGTGCGGCCTGCGCGATATGTCCGAGATCGTGCACCACCCACGCCGCGAGGAGCTGGCGCAGCGTGACACGCCCCAGGCTGGGGTGCTCCCCCGGAAGATCGAGCTCGCGGTCGGTCAGGCGCCATCCCGCGAGCAGCTCCAGGTTGGCGGTGCGCAGCCGGGCGAACTCGTCGAGCAGCGACGTCAGCGATCGATTCGCGTTGCGTGTGAAATGACGGAAGCGGTCGTACGGCGTGAAGGTGACATTCGGCCCGCGGGCGAGGATGATCCGCGCACGCGCCATCCAGTCGGTCTCCTCGCCGTCGATGAGGTGGCCCACGACGTCGAAGGGGCTGAAGGTCTGTGGCCCTTCCGTCGCTCGCACCCATCGGTCATCGAGCCCCGCGAGGAGGGCGCGGAGCGTCGCCGGAGTGGCTCGCAGTGCCTCAATCGAGAGGTCGAGGTCGAAGCTCATGGTGCCTGTCTGGGAACCTGAAGAATCGTCTCCGTCGCACCGTCTCGCCACTCCGCTCGGTCTTGCAGCGCCGTTGGGGAACCCGTACACTCTTGATCCGGTTTGGCCCTGCCGAGTAAGACGGAGGCGGAAGGCCGTCATCCGCTCCGGTCCGCGCTGCCCTTGCTACGCCTTCCGTGGGAGACGCGCATGACCGTATCACGCACTCTGCTGCTCGCCGCGACGGCGAGCCTCCTCGGCACGATGGCCGAGGTCGCCGATGCTCAGCTTCTCGACCGGCTGAAGAAAAAGGTCTCGGAAACCAAGAACGCGGTCTCGGACGCGCGCTCGATTCGATGCGACGTCCAGGGCGTCTGCGGAACGGTTCGACAATCGGATCTGTTCGACGCCACCGGCTACGAGAGCATCGCCGTAACGGTGTTCGACGGAACCGGCCGATTCCGCGAGGCGGGTACCCAGGGGATGGTGCGCGACGCGTTCGAGAGCCGCCTCATCGAGAACGGTTACCTGCTCGCGGCAAGCTCCGATGCGGAGCAGGTGCGCGCGCAGATGGCGCGTGGCAATGCGTGGACGGACGAGGAGCTCGCTCAGCTGAAGGACTTCATCAAGGGGATCGATGCCGTCGTCGTGATCGACATGCGCCGGGTGGATGCCGGGCGGTGTGCGGTGGACGGTCAGCCGAACGGCGGGCTCCAGGCCACCGTTCATTTGTCCGCCCGGTGGCTGCACGTCGATGCTGGTGATGTGCCCTGGGTGGCCACGCACAAAGCCACCGTCTGCGAGGCGGGAACGCTCGGTGAGGTCCAGGCGACGGCGCTTGAAACGGCGGCCGCGCAGCTGGCGACCTCGCTCCCGGTGCGCACGGCGTCGGCGAAGGATCGCCGTCGCGTCACGAGCGGCCCCGAGCTGCCATGAACGGCCGGTCCGCGCGCACGGTGCGCGCGGCGAGCGGCTGCGTGACGATCGCCTTCCTCGCGGTCGCCCCACCGGCGGTCGGCGCGCAGTGCGACGCATCCGTCAAGCCCGCGCCCGGAGAGGTCGGCTACAAGAAGCGACCGTACGCGTGCGAGGGGATGTACGTCGGCCTGCAGAGCGCCCCCGTCGGCGTGCAGGTGGTGTCGCTCGTCCGCGGAAGGCTCGGCTATCGCACCGAGGGCGAATCCGACAGCGTGCTCTTCGTGAAGACTCGGCACGACGTCGACAAGCTCGAGTCTCGGGTGCGGGTCATCGGCCGCGCGCGGAAAGCGAACCTGCACTGGGCGCTCGATGGTGTCGTGCCCGTCGGCAGCCCGCTCCGCTGGGATCTGGGGACGGTTGTCAAGCCCATGAAGCTGGACAGTACGTTGATCGGCATCTACGGGCTCGCGAAACGTCGGGTCGTCGACGGAGGCGTCGCGAGTCCGGTCTTCGTCCCGCTCGAGGTCACGCGGTCCGAGCATCCCGCGAGCACCGAGTCGGTGGAGCTCATCGTCCGCATTCCGGCGGCGGCCGCGATATGCTGGACGGTGAGGGGGGGCAGAAACGTCCCACCGCTTCCGTCGACTCCGGGATGCGAGCCGAGTGTCGACCCGATCGACGGCAACGCGGATGGATACTTCCAGATCGTCATCCCTCCGCAGACCGCGGGTGAGCATCAGGTCTTGATCCGATGGAGGCCCCGAGGTGCGCACGCCTTCGGCGACCCCGTGCCTCTCAGCGTCCAGTTCTGGTGAGTGGCTGGCGCTGGACCGACGTCGAACGAATCGGGGTACTGGGCGTGTTCGCCCTGGTGTTCGCGGCGGCGGCTGCACTCCTCATTGCGCGTAAGGCCCAGCCCAGCGTCGTGCTGACGGCGAAGAGCCATGCCGTCGTGTTCGTGCCGTCGCGCGTCATCGATCTCGTGGGTATGGCCGCGCCCCGCTATGGCCTCGAGCCGGGCGGCACGCCCTTTACCGGCATCCGCTTCAGGCCTCCGCTGCTCAACGACGCCTCATTGCGCGCCTTCACCGGGATGCGCGTGGCGGCGACGCCGGGAGACGTCCGTTCGCTTCAGCGTCTCGAGGTGACACCGGCGTGTGCGGTGAGACTAGAGGATCATGTCGATAGCCTCATCCGCCTCGACGTGGAGCAGCCGGTGGCGTCCGACAGCACGTGCCACCTCTCCGCCAACTTGATGGTCGCGGACACGAGCGGACTCGTGCCGGTGGAATTTCAGCGGACGATCAGGCTTGGCGCGCCGGCCACACTCGTCTTCCAGCCGTCGCATCCACTCCACTTGCGTAACGTCCCGGTTTCGGCCGTTCGCTTCGAGACCAGCGACACGGGCCTGGTGCGCAGCGCAATTCTCCACGCTCGCCTGGAGATTCCCACCGTCGGTACCGTCGGCGAGGATGCACCGACTGCCTATCCAGGCGACGCGGTGACCCTGGGGGACATCGAGGGAGGAAGTATCGTCGAGCTCGTCGTCGGGGACACCATCGAGACCTTGCTCAAAGGGGATGCCTCGAGACCCGCCATTGCCCGTCGCGACCTGCGTCCGCCGATGCTCGAGCACCTCGCGCACACGCATTGGCGCCTCGGGCTCGCATTCGTCACCGCCGGTCTCACCCTGGTGGTCATGTTCCTGCCGAAGGTGAAATGAAATCCGTCGCGAGCGCGCTCGCGTTGGCGCTCACGCTCGCGCCGTGCATCGCATCCGGCCAGGCCGCCCACGGCGAGCTGTCGTCGCTGAAGGGCAACGTCGCCCGCATCGATGCGGGTGATCGCACGGGATTCGGCTTCATCGTTGGCTTGGCCGACCGCGCCGTGCTGATCGCGACGGCGTGGCACACGCTGCGCGGAATGACCGTGGACTCCGTCACCGTCTGCTTTCCACTGCGCGGCGAGACCTGTGGGCGTGGAAGCGTTGCGTACATCGCCGACGCGATCGGGTCGCAGCCGGCGCTCGACCTCGCGATCGTACGCGCCGACTATCCGGAGGGGCTCGTGTGGCGCCCCGACGTCCTGGCCGAGCGACCGGGAAACGGCGAGCCGCTGTGGTTCATCGGCCGGTCTCGCGACTGGTACATCCCTAACGACGCTGGCCGCGCGTCCGCCTTCGATCCCGCGAAGCAGCTCGTCTCTTACAGAGAGCTCCAGGTGGCCGAAGGCGTATCGGGCGCACCGATCGTGTCGAGGCAGGGCGTGGTCGCCATGCACGTCGAAAGCGTGGGTGGCGACGGTGAAGCGCGCGGGGTGGACATCCACGCGATCCGAAGCCGCGTCATCGAGGGCCTTCGAGCCCAGTGGGCACTCGTGCCGCGGGCGGAGTGCGACACCCAAAGCGCACATGCGCGTGTGTTGTCGGGCCGCAATGTCGTCGTGCACTTCGATGGCCGACGCGCAAGCGTGGGGCTGGATGCCATCGCGCGCCTGAACTGCCTGGGTGCGCGCGGGATTCCGCGTCCGGTCTGGAGCACCGACGCGTGGGCCGGGAACGGGATCGCGTACGGTAGCGGCGAGCTGCGAGCGGCCCGCGCGCTCCAGTCCGTCCTGGTGGCACACGGCCGGCTCGATACGCGCCTCGCCGACGCCGAAGGTGGGCTCGAGATCTGGCTGCGTTGATCGGCTTGACACGGCCGCGGTCTCGCCGCCCCTTTGCAGCATGCCCTCCAACGTCCGCATCGGCACGCAAGGCTGGAACTACGACGCCTGGGTGGGCCCGTTCTATCCGGAGGGCTCGCGCGCGGCCGATTTCCTTGCGCTCTACTCTCGCGCGTTCAACACCGTCGAGGTCGACTCGACGTTCTACGCGACTCCCGCCGAGAAGATCGTGCTGGGATGGGCGGAGCGAACGCCTGACGACTTCGTCTTCGCGCTGAAGCTGCCACAGGAGATCACGCACGAGCGGCGGCTTCGCGACAGCAAGGACCTTCTCGCGCAGTTCTTCGACCGCGCCCGCTTGCTCGGCCCCAAGCTCGGGCCGGTGCTCGTGCAGCTCGGCCCCGATTTTGGGCCCTCTGAGCTCCCGGCGTTGGCGGCATTCCTGCCGATGCTGCCCGCCGATGTCCGCGTGGCGATCGAGTTTCGCGACCGTGGCTGGATTCACGATGGCATCATCGCGCTGCTCGCCGAGCACGAGGTGGCGCTGACGCTCACCGACGCGCGCTGGATCCCGCGTCGAACGATGCTGACGCTCGCCGAGCGTCCCACCGCCCGCTTCTCGTACTTTCGCTGGATGGGGCCGAACCGCGAGATCGTCGACTACTCGCGCATTCAAGTCGACCGCTCGCGTGAGCTCGAGCAGTGGGCGCAGATCATCGCGCAGCTCGCGCAGCGCGCCACCGAGGTCTTCGGGTACGTGAACAACCACTTCGCGGGCCACAGCCCGCAGTCCGCGCGCGAGCTGCAGCGCCTCCTCGGGCAGCGCCCGGTGGAGCCGTCGGAGCTCGGCGAGCAGCTGTCGCTGTTCTGATCGCGGAGCATCGCATGCCGGCCCGGTCGTGGATTCCGATCGTGCTCGCGGTGATCGTCGCCGCGGTGTGCATTCGACTCGGCCTCTGGCAGCTCGACAGGCTGGGGCAGCGCAAGGCGCGCAACGCCGCCATCGAGGCCGGGTTCCGCGCACCACCCATGACGGCGGACTCGGCGGCCGCATCCGGGACGGGGACGGGGCGCTTTCAGCGCGTGCGCGCGAGCGGGCGGTGGAACTATGAGCGCGAGACGGTAGTCATCGGTCGCACCCGCAGCGGCTCCCCTGGTGTGCACATCGTGACGCCGATGACGCTCGACGGCGGGTTGGAGATTCTCGTCAACCGCGGATGGGTGTATTCGCCGGACGCGCGCTCGGTGGACCTCACCGCATGGCGGGAAGGGGAGCGCGGTGACGTCGTCGGGTACGTGGATGAGCTTCCGCCGTCTGTTCGGGGCGAGAGGCCCGCGACGTATGTCGTCGCGCTCGCCGACTCGAGCCTCGCGGCAGGGGGCGCCGCTGAGCGCCCCGTGCGCCTCTCGGCGCCGCCATTTGGTGACCAGGGACCGCACCTAAACTATGCCGTGCAGTGGTTTTCGTTCGCGGCGATCGCGCTCATTGGCACCCCCCTGGTCGTGAGGCGCCAGCGGCGGCGACGGGAATAGCGTCTCGATCGTCTCATCGGGGAGCCCCCAGATGAGATGCGCATGAGCCCCCGCCTTCTACTCCTCAGTGTAGCTGTCGCCGTCGGTGTTCACCCGTCGAGCACGAACGCCCAGTCGGGCGTTCTCGTCGGTGTCGCGACGCGGTCGGGGTACGAGACACTCTGGATCGTTCGCGATGTCGCCCGGCCCGTGCACGCCACCGTTCCCGGTCTCCTCGTCCCCCGCGCCGACGGGTGGTGGCGCATGGGGACCGTGCCCATCTGCTCCACCGAGGGGCCCGAGGGCCAGGCGATGGATGTGCTCTGGCGCGCTCGGGCAGACTCCACCCCGGTGATCTCCGAGATCTGTCACGAGATCCCGCGCGGCGAGCTCCCGCTGCCGATCTATGCCGAGGACAGCGTTGCGAGGGACTCGCTGGCGAAGGAGCTGGTGCGGTGCAGCTGGGGTCGGATCGAGATCAAGTTCGTGTCGCCGGAGTACCTCGCCATTGGCGAGAGCAGTGGGCAAACCGAGGAATGCGAGCCGCGAGGGGGGCGCTGGTACCAGTCGTACTACGTCTCCCGCTTCAACGGCGACTCCGCGTTCGCGCTATCGAGGTTCGCGGAGACGCCGGTGGATTCGATCGGCCGACTGGCGCTCTCGCGCGCAGCCACCGAGCTCACGAAGGACGAGATGTGCACCCGCATTGTCGAGGGGTTCAACGCGAAGGAGCTGCTCGAGGTCGGCGCCGCCTGGTATCCGTCGCGCGAGCAGGGGCGATGGATGCCGGTGCTGATGGAAGAGCTGGGTACTGGAGATTGTCAGCTGCTCCCGGTGGTCGACGTTGCCCTCGGCGGCGCGCTCACCGGACACGATGTCTTGCGCCCGCGCTGGGATGTGCTCGCGAAGCAGCACAAGGGGCTCGTCGATGCGTTCTCGTCGCCGCGTGGGGACCTGGTGATCGCTCGAACGGCGGATTCCCTGTTCGTGCATCTCGGTGACGGGGCGAAGGTCGGGCGCCGCATCGGCGCGATCCCATTCACGGCGCGCCAGATCGTTATGATTCAGTGGGCGACCGGCCGGAATGTTGCGCGGTGGAATCAGGAAATCACCGCGATGATCCGCCGCGGGCTCGCCGGTCCGAAAGTGGTTCCTTCACCGAACGATCCCTGATGGCGGGGATGACGCCGAGTCAAGCGCACTTGCACGTTGATCGATGCAGGTCCTCCACCAATACTATAGATAGACCCGCGCGGTCTCCGCGCGCTCACGTCCGCGCCGCGCGCGGACCCGACGACAGGAATGCTCATGGCTGATTCGACGCAGGCGCTCGCGACCGAGAAGGAAGCACGCGATGTCGCCGAAGCGGCGCGCGAGAGCGAATGGCGCGAGCCGAGCTTCGTGCGCGATCTCTTTCTGGGCCGCTATCGTCCCGAGCTGATCCATCCGCATCCCGAGGATGATCCGGCCGAGGTCGCGCGCGCCAAGCCGTTCATGGACAAGCTCCGCGCGTTCATGGAGCGTGTCGATTCCGAGGAGATCGATCGGACCGGCCACATCCCCGAAGCCCTCGTGCAGGAGCTTCGCGAGATGGGGGCCTTCGGCATCAAGATTCCGAAGGAATACGGGGGGCTCGGGCTGTCGCAGATGAGCTACATCCGCGCGATCGAGCTGGTGACCTCGAAGGACGGCTCGCTCACCGCGCTGCTCTCGGCGCACCAGTCGATCGGGGTCCCGAATCCGCTCAAGCTGTTCGGGACGGAGGAGCAGAAAAAGAAGTTCTTCCCGCGTCTCGCCAAAGGGGCGATCTCGGCGTTCGCGCTCACCGAGGTCGATGCCGGCAGCGATCCGGCCAACATGCGGACGACGGCGACCCCGACCGAGGACGGCAAGCACTTCATCCTGAATGGCGAGAAGCTCTGGTGCACGAACGGTACGCGCGCCGAGCTGCTGGTGGTGATGGCGCGGACGCCCGATGCCGTCGTGAACGGGAAGGCGCGCAAGCAGATCACGGCATTCATCGTCGAGGCGAAGGCGCCCGGGGTCGAGATCGTCGAGCGCCTCCACTTCATGGGGCTCAAGGCGCTGGAGAATGGTCTCCTGCGTTTCACGAACGTGAAGGTGCCGCGCGAGAACATTCTCTGGGGGGAAGGGAAGGGCCTCAAGCTCGCGCTGATCACGTTGAACACGGGCCGCCTCACGCTGCCGGCCAGCGCCGCCGGCGGCGCGAAGGCGATGCTCGAGGTGGCGCGGAAATGGGCCGCCGAGCGCGTGCAGTGGGGACAGCCGATCGGGAAGCACGAGGCGATCGCGCAGAAGCTCGCGAAGATGGCCGCCAATACGTTCGCGATGGAGGCCGTCGCCGAGTTGTGCAGCGCGATGGCGGATCGCGGCGGCTACGACATCCGCCTCGAGGCGGCGATCGCGAAGATGTGGAACACCGAGGCGGGCTGGCGCATCGTCGATGACACGCTCCAGGTCCGGGGCGGGCGCGGGTACGAGACGGCGGCATCGCTCGCGAGCCGCGGCGAGGCGCCGATCCCGGTGGAGCGCGGCATGCGCGACTACCGCATCAATCTGATCTTCGAGGGTTCCTCGGAGATCATGCGCCTCTTCATCGCGCGTGAGGCGGTGGATACGCACCTGAAGGTCGCGGGCGACATCATCGACAAGGACGTGCCGATGTCGAAGAAGCTCGCCGCGTTCGCGAAGGCGGGGGCGTTCTACGCCACCTGGTACCCCACGCGCTGGGTTGGCTGGGGGCGGTGGCCGCGATTCGGCGAGTTCGGACGTCTCGCGACGCACATGCGGTACGCCGAGCGGACGTCACGCCGCCTGTCGCGCGCGATCTTCCACGCAATGGTGCGATTGGGCCCCAAGCTCGAGCGCAGGCAGATGGTCCTCTTCCGCGCGGTGGACATCGGCGCGGAGCTGTTCGCGATCTCGGCCACCTGCTCGCGCGCCCACATGCTGGCGAAGAAGCAGGGGCGCACCGAAGCGCTGGAGCTCGCAGACCTCTTCTGTCGTGAGGCGCGCGAGCGCATCGCCCAGCACTTCCGCGACTTCTTCGGCCCGAACGACGCGCAGCTGTACAAGGTCTCTCAGCGGGTGCTCAAGGGAGAGCATGCGTGGCTGGAGGGGGGCATCGTCGGGATGGTGCCCGCGGCGCCGAAGGCGCCGGGGATCGAGGGATCAGGGGGTCGAGGGGTCGACGGGAAGGAAAGGCGCGGCGATAAAGCCGCCGCGCTCATCGGATGAGCAAACGGCCGCGCACTGCGCGGCCGTTTGCCTTTCCACCCCTCGATCCCGTGATCCCGTGATCCCCTGATCCCGGGGCGGTCGGCGCCCCCTACCATCCTGGGGCAAAATTGAACCCCCAATGCCATCCCTTCTTCCGGTGCGTCGGGAAGGCGTAGTACGCCTCGAGCACCGCATAGCCTAACAAGTTCACCCGCGTGCTCACGCCGTAGCTCACGACCGGAACGCGATCGAGCGTCTCCCGGTCGAAGGCGAAGCGCACTCCCTGATCCTTCGTCCACGCCGCGCCCGCGTCCACGAACGGCGCAATCTCCAGCGGCAGGAAGTTGAACGGAATCAATCCGAAGCCCTCGGGGCCGAGCAGCGGCACGCGCATCTCCAGGCTGGCGACGCCGATGCGGCTGCCGATCAGCCGGTCGAACTCCGGACAGTCCGACTCGCCCCGCGAGCATTCGCTCCCGTCGAACGACTCCGACGCGTAGCCACGCACGAGCGACTCGAATCCGATGAACAGCGGCGAGATGCGATTGCTCTCCGCGTCGGAGCCATATCGGCCGAAGTGGAGGGCGCGGAACGCGAACGTCACGGGACGCGCGTAGAAATAGCGTCGCCAGTCGGCGAGGAAACTCTGGAAGTTGAGATCGCCGAACACCGGAGACACCTCGAACCGCCAGCGGCCTCCCGCCACGGGCGACGTGAGCCCGAAGATCGAGTAGTCGCCCACGAGCGCGGCGTAGGTCTGGGCGTAGGTCGCGCCCGGCGGCGCCTCGCCACTCACGCGCTCCGAGCCCACCTGTTGGAACGGGTCGAAGTAGTAGCGCTCGACCTCCACGTCGTACGAGACCTTGGTACCCGACGCACCGAGCTCGAAGCGACGTGTCTGCGAGAATGGATACTGGACCGTCCCGCCGATCTCATCGTAAAAGGCGCGCAGCAGCTGACGCTCGATGACATCGAACACCTGGCCGCCGATCAGCGTGTCGTACCCAACCGCGAACCCGGTGAGGTACGGGATGTGAGACGCGCTCACCAGCCAGTTCCA
>DATBIU010000223.1:0-5117 GCA_036556765.1 Gemmatimonadaceae bacterium
CCCATGCCGTCCATGCGCGCCGCATCGATGAGGGAATGCGGTATCTGGAGAAAGACCTGGCGCATCATCAGAATGGCGGTCGCGTTGAACACGTAGGGGACGAGGAGTGCGGCGTAGGTGTCGATCCAGCCGAGCTTCACGATCAGGGTGTACAGGGGAATGAGGGTCAGCTGGCCGGGCACGAGCAGCACGGCGACGGTGATGGCGTTGAGCGCGGGCTGGCCGCGAAACCGCAGCCGGGCCATCGCATACGCGGTCATCGAGCCGAGGACGAGGACGGCGGCGGTGATCGTCGTTGCGACGAGGACGCTGTTGAGGAGCGCACGACCGAACGGCGCGCGCGCCCACATCGTGCGATAGTTGTCGAGGGTGATGCGATCGGGAATGAGCTCGAGCGTGCCGACGTCGAAGGGCGGCTTGAGCGTGCTCGAGATCATCCACAGGAACGGGTAGATGAACGTGAGGGCAGCGAGGGTGAGCGCGGCGTACAGGCCAACGCGCCGGAGTGTGCTCACAACGCCTCCGCCTTGCCGATCAGCCGCCGCTGCATGAGCACCACCGCACCGATGATCGCCGCCAGCGCGACGCCGATCGTCGCCGCGTACCCCATCTTCTGGTACGAGAACGCGTTCGTGTAGAGGTAGAGCACGATCGAGTAGGTGCGCCTGAGCGGACCGCCGCCCGTCATCACGTACGGCTCGATGAAGAGCTGGAATCCGTTGATGGTCGAGAGGGTGACGACGAGAATCGTCTGGGGGAGGAGCAGCGGGAGCGTCACGTGGCGGAAGCGCTGCCACGGCGTGGCGCCCTCGAGCTCGATCGCCTCGAGGCAGCTGCGCGGGATGTACTGCAAGCCCGCGAGGTAGATGATCACGTAGAATCCCACGTTCTTCCACGTGACCATGGCGGCGATGGCGGGCATCGCCGTCGCGGGGTTGGTGAGCCAGGCAACGGGGGCCAGGCCGAGTCGCACGAGGAGTCGGTTGATCAGCCCGACGTCGGTGGCGTAGAGCGCGCTCCAGAGGATCGCGACGACGGCGCCGGAGATCACCACCGGCAGGAAGAACGCCGCGCGCCAGAACGCGCGGAGCGCGAGGGGGCGATTGAGCGCGAGGGCGAGCGCCAGCGCGGTCACTAGCTGCAGCGGCAGGTGGATGCTCAGGAAGACGAAGGTGTTGCCGACTGCTTGCCAGAACCGCCCATCGTGCGCGAGCAGGCGGAGGTTGTCGCCGCCCGCGAACGCCGGCTCGGTCACGAGATCCCATCGCAGGAAGACGAGCACCAGCGCGAACACGATGGGATAGAGCGCGAACGCGAGCAGGAAGGCGACATAGGGCGCCGACAGCAGCCATCCCGAGCGCTCCTCAGCGCGCATCGAGGATCTTCTGCGCTTCCGTGGCAGCGCTCGTCAGGGCTTCCCGCACCGGCCGGGTCCCGTAGACCGCCGCCGCCTCGTACGCCTCCGAGAGGAGATCGAAGATCTCGACGACGTCGGGGTCGATGTCGAGGTCGCGCGCACGGTCGACGTACGTCGCGTACGTGGCGAGCGTCGGCCATCGCGCGAGCGCCGCGGTAAAGCGTGGATCGGTGGCGAGTGCACGACGGTACGGGAGCTGGCTCGCCTCTTCGATGAGCAGCTGGTCGGCGGCGGGCGACGTCAGGTAGGCGACGAAACGCGCGGCCGCGTCGGGGTGCTTCGTCGTCGAGAAGATCGCGATGCTGCGCAGGTCGGCGAACGCGAAGCGCTCATCGGGATCGACCCCATCGGCTGCCGGCACGGGAACGACGTCATAGCGGAGCCCGGGCACCTTGAGCTCGTCCATCTCGCGGATGAACCACGGGCCAATGATCTTCATGGCGACCGTCCCATCCATGAACGGATCGCGACCCATCGAGAAGTTCGAGCGCGGAAGCCCGCCTTCGTCGAACCCGCGGCGCAGCAACTCCATCGCCGCCACGCCGGCGGGACTGTCGAAGATGACCTTGCCGTTCGCGATCAGCCGTCGGCCGCCAGCGCCCGCGAGGTAGAGCGGGTAGAAATCGTAGAAGCGCTCGTACCACGTCGTCTTGAGGTTCGCCCACAGCGCCCACCGGTCGATACGGCCGTCGCCGTCGGTGTCCTGCGCAAGCCGCCGGAACGCGGCGAGGAGCTCGCTGTGCGTCCGTGGAGGGTCGACGCCGGCCGCCGCCAGCCGATCGACGTTGTACATCAGCATCTCGGGATTCGTCTTCCACGGGAACGCATAGATGCCCCCGTCAGGCATCCGGAGCGGCGCGAGCATCGCCGCGCTCGTCCGCTCGCGCAGCCGGGCCGACGTCGCCGTTCGGTCGTCCAGCCGGACCACGCTCCCGGCGCGGACCAGCCGCGCCAGCAGCGCCGTCGACACGTTCGAGCTGATGTCGGGCGTCGCCTCGGCGACGATCGCGGCCAGGAGGACTTCCTCCGACGAACGCCCGGCCGGCAGCGGCTGCACGCGAACCTGCACGTCGGGATGCTCGGCATTCCACGCAGCCGCCAGCCGCAGCGCGAGCCGGGTCTCCACGGGATTGGCCGCCGGCCAGTACGTCAACGTGATCGGTGCACTCGCGCGCGGCTCCACGATCTCGAGGCCCGACGCCCCACGGCGGACGGTCAGGCGCTCGCCGGCCGGGCCCTCGAAGTCCCGACGATCGGGGACGCTCGCGAGTGATGTCGCGGGAGCGCCCACCGGGCGGTAGCGCAGGTACTCCGTCGCGTCACCGTTCGCCACCACCTGCTGGAGCGCCAACAGCGCTTCGATGGTCGACTCCGCTCCCGAGTTTCGATTCACGTCGTCGGGAGATGGACCATCGATCCCATCGAAGGTGCGACCGGTCGCGGCGTCGTACATCGCGACGCCCGCCGGGTTGGCGCCAACCAGCCATCCCGCGACCAACCCCGCGAGCACGCCGTACCGGCGATCGCCGGTGGCGTCCGCCAGGGCGAGGTAGCCTTCGGCGATCGGAGCGATCCCGTACGCGATCTGGGGAAACCAGGTCGCTGAGCCGTTTGGCGCGATCTCCCACGGCACCTGGCCGGCGAGAAGAAAGCGACTCCACAGCGGGTCCGCTTCGGCGCGGGCGGCCGCGAGAAGGTCGGGACGGTCGAGCATCACCGAGGCGCGCGCGAGCGCAACAGTGGATCGGGCCCCCCACGCATGCCAGGCGGCGTTCGCGCCGTCGGTGCGCGCACCCCAGGGCGGCGCGGTGGCGCCTCCGCGCGAAAGCGGGACGAGCAAGTCGGCCATCGCACCCGCCAGGCGCGCCAGCGTCGGCGAAGGCTCCGCTGCGTGGAGCGCCAGAATTCCGAGCAGCGCCTCGGACGTGGCGGTCGCCGATCCGCCGATCAAACGCCGCGCCTCAACCTCACGCGCGATGCGGGCGACTGCCCGATCGAGCGCGGGACGCGCACCACTCACCGCGTCTACGCCCGCGGAGCCGAGCACGCGAACCGCTTCGCCGAGCGCCCACACGCTGCGCGCTGCCCAGTACGACATGCTCTTCCGGCTGCTCGGTGCCGTGAGGTTTGGCCGGCCGCGCGCATCGATGAAGTTGATGAATTCGCCGTCGCCCTGCTCCATCGCCACGACGAATGAGAGGAGGCCCAGTGCCTCGCGGCGCGCACTGCTGTCGCCGGTGAGCTCGAACGCGCGGAGGTACGCGACCACCGCGCGCGCGACATCATCGAGGCTCGCGATCCCTTCGGACCCATCGCGCTCGGGGGAGGGCGTTGGACGGTAGTCGGGCGCCTCGGCGTACAACGCGACGATGCGAACAGGCCGTCCGTCGACGACCGCGTCGAGACCGAGATGTCGCAGGTGCGCGAGCGAGATGACGAGCGGCGGCGAGGCAGCCGGCGGCTCGCGATGCGATGCGCGCCCGCACGAGGCCAGGAGCGCGGCGAGCACGGCACCCGCCATTCGGGAGCGGATCACAGCGGGGCGCCGCCCTGGTTCTGTCTGATGGCCGCGTCGAGCGACGCGATCAGCTCCTTCCGTGAAACGCGCGCGCCGGCGACCGACACATCGCCGGCGCCGTAGTACACGAGCAGATCGCCGTGGCGCTCCACCATCCCTTCGGGGAACACGACCCGCACCCCCGTCCTGAAGTTCGCCGGATCGACCTGCGGGATGGGGCCCTGCTCGATCTCGTAAGGCATCGTCGGTGTCAGGGCCGGTGTGGGCGACACGTAGCGAACGCGCTCCGGCGTCTCGAGGTCGAGCACGCACCACCCCATCGAGTACACGTTGCCTTCCTCGATGGATGTCGCGCCGTGGAAGGGGAAGAGCCAGCCCAGCTCGGTGCGAATGGGTGGCGCACCGGCGCCAACGCGGGAGCTGCGCCACGTCCGCGGCCGCGGCCCCACGAGCGCCACACCCGTCGGCGGCCATGGTGACTCGAGCGACGCTACCCGGGAGCACACGATGCGGGGCATTGGCCGATGCAAGATCACATACTCGCCTTCGACCTTCTCGGGGAGGATGACACAGTTCTTGTTGTCGCCGGCGATGCGCGGCCCGTGGCGCCGGTAGCGTTCGGGGGCGAGGAGGTCGTCGGTGGTGATCAGGCAGACTCTCGGCCCCTCCGAGGAATACCCGGTATAGGTGATCGCGTAGCGTCCTTCTTCCTCGAGGTACGTGATGCGCGCGTCCTCGACCCCCCACTCCTCGTACGGCGCCTCGCGCCCGACGGCCGGGCGATCCAGGATCTCGTCGATCCGGTGACCGTCGGATGACACGGCCAGCGCGAGACAGGAGCTTTTCGTCTCCTCCTCGAACACCCTCACGAGGAAGACGACGCGATCGGACGCGCGGTCCACCGCGACGGCGGGATTGAAGGCGCCGCTCGCCCGCGTGAAGGGGATCTGCGCGGGACGGATCAGTGGGTTCGTGGAGAGCCGCTCGAGCAGCGCGATCATGGGGTGTCGCGGGACAGCCACCGCGCGTAGAGTCGCTCGAAGTTGCGGGATGGTGCGAGGTAGTAGTCGTCGGCGCTCACGTCCAGCGCGGGTGCGACCGCTGCCTCGGGGATCATTCCTGCGTCGCGACGGCGTCTGAACCTTCGGAACACGTCGACCGCGGGTTTCTCGCTCCCGTCGG
>DATBIU010000224.1:0-8844 GCA_036556765.1 Gemmatimonadaceae bacterium
CGAACAGCTCGACCGGCAGACGACCCTGCTGACGGCGATCATCAACGCCCTGCCCGATCCCATCGTCATTACCGACACGTCGAACGCGATCGTCGTGCTGAACAAGCGCGCCGAACAGCTGCTGGCATTACGCGCCGATGACTCGGAGGGGCGGCGCCGCGCCGTCGAGATCAACAACCTGCTCTACAGCGCGTTTCTCTCGAAGGCCGTCACGCCGGGATCGTCGGGCGGAGCCCGCGAGCTCAATCTGGTCGACCCCAACGAGGGCACCGACCTGCTGTTCGAGGTGCTCGCGCACCCCTTGCCTGACGAGATGGCGCGGCGCGGGTCCTTTCTCTCCGTGCTCCGGGACGTCACCGATCTGAAGCAGGCGGCCCACCAGCTGCAGCGCCAGTTCCACCGGGAGCGGGTGGCCGAACAGCAGGCGACGCGGGAGCGCGACCGCCTCGAGCTCATCCTCCAGAACGTGGCCGATCCCATCCTCGTCACCGACGGAAAGTCGAACATCATCCTCATGAATCGTCAGGCGGAGGACCTGTTCGACCTCACGGACGCGACGCGCCACGATCAGACGATGGTGCAGCGCGTCCGGAACAACGACACGAAGGTGACGTCCTTCATCTCCGACTTCGCCCTCACCAAGGACCGCGCGCGACGGGCTCAAGTGTCGCTCGTGCGGCCGTCGAACGGCGTGCCGCTGCCGATGGAGATGGTATCGGGCAAGATCTTCGACGAGCGGGGAGAGCCGATGGCGATCGTCTCCGTGCTCCACGATCGGACGAAGGAGGTGGAGAACGAGCGGCTGTACGAGGAGCTCAAGCGGTTCAGCGCGGAGCTGGAGGATCGGGTGCGAGAGGCCACCCGTGATCTCGAGGAGCGCAACATCCGGCTGCAGTGGCAATCCCAGGAGCTCGAGAAAGCCTACCGCCTGAAGAGCGAGTTCCTGGCGAACATGTCGCACGAGCTGCGCACGCCGATCAACGCGCTCATCGGTTACACCGCCCTGATGCTCGACCGCATCTATGGCGACCTGACGGCGAAGCAGGAGGAAGGGCTGCACCGCATCCAGGTCTCGTCCCAGCACCTGCTCGCGCTCATCAACGACATTCTCGATCTCGCCAAGATCGAGGCGGGGAAGATGCCGGTTCACCTCGAGCGGTTGTCCCTCAACGACCTGCTCCATGACGTCGCCGCGCAAATGGAGCCGATGGTGAAGCGCAAGGGCCTGGAGTTCATCGTGCAGCTTCCCGCCGAGCCCGTGTACATGGAGACCGATCGCACCAAGGTGCGGCAGATCGTGCTGAACCTCATCTCGAACGCGGTGAAGTTCACCGCACAGGGCTCGGTCTCGATTTCCGCGCGGGCGAACGGCCAGGACGTCCGCATTGCGGTGAGCGACACGGGCATTGGGATCCGGCCGCAGGATCTCGAGGTGATCTTCGAGGAGTTTCGCCAGGTGGACCAGTCGCGTACCCGCGAATACGGCGGCACTGGCCTCGGCCTCAGCATCACGCGGAAGCTCATCGCGCTCCTCGGCGGCAACATTGCCGTGGCGAGCCAGTACGGCCGTGGCAGCACCTTCACCGTCACCCTGCCGCTCGCGAGCGAGGCGTTGACGAGCGACGAGCAGGTGGCGCGCGTGGCGCTGGCGCCGCCGCCACGAACGTAGAAGAGGGGATCACGGCATCGGGGGATCGCGGGATCGAGGGTGCCGAATCAGCACTAGCGCCCTCGATCCCTCGACCCCGCGATCCCGTGATCCCCTCGTGTTTCCCCGTTCCCGTCCGTCTTCGACTAACTTTCCCATCATGTTCGATCACAGCATCCGCACGCTCGTCGTCGTCGGCGCCCAATGGGGCGACGAGGGCAAGGGGAAGCTCGTCGACGTGATCGCCGAGCGCGCCGATTGGGTCGTGCGATACCAGGGCGGGGCCAACGCGGGACACACCGTGGCCATCGGCGGACGCTCGTTCGTGCTCCATCAGATCCCGAGTGGCATCCTGCATCCCGGCGTCCGGTGCGCGATCGGGAACGGCGTCGTGCTGGATCCGGACACGCTGTTCAAGGAGATCGAGGAGCTGATCGCCGATGGCATCGACGTGTCCGGCCGCCTCTACGTCAGCGACCGTGCGCACCTCGTGATGCCGTACCACAAGCTGCTGGATGGCGAGAGCGCGGCGAGCAAGCAGATCGGGACGACCGGACGTGGGATCGGCCCCGCCTACGAGGACAAGGTGGCGCGGCGCGGCGTGCGCGTTCTCGACCTGCGTCATCCGGAGCGGTTGCGCTCGCTCGTCGAGAGTGGCATCGCGCACGCCAACTCGCAGCTCGCGGCCTTCGGATCGTCGCAGCGGGCCAGCGCCGACTCGACGGTCGAGCTGCTCGAGGGCCTCGCTACGCGGCTGCTCGAGCTCGCGGACGACATCGGCCTGGTGGTGTCGCGGGCGCGCAAGTCGGGGGCAGCCGTGCTGCTCGAGGGGGCGCAGGGCTCGCTCCTCGACGTGGACCACGGTACGTATCCGTTCGTGACGTCGAGCAATACGACGTCGGGGGGCGCCGTCACCGGGGCGGGGCTCGCGCCGACGGCGATCGACGCGGTGCTCGGCGTGGTGAAAGCGTACACCACGCGGGTGGGGAACGGACCGTTGCCCACCGAGCTCGACGAGCCGCTCGCGAGCGAAGTGCGGCGGCTCGGCAACGAGTTTGGCGCCACCACCGGCCGCCCGCGGCGGTGCGGGTGGTTCGACGCGGTGGTGGTGCGGTATGCGTCGCGCATCAACGGTCTCACCGGCCTTGCCGTCACGAAGCTCGACGTGCTCGATACCCTGGATCGGTTGGGCGTGTGCACCGGCTACGAGCTGGACGGCGAGACGTTCACGGAGTTTCCCGGGGATCTCGTCGCGCTCGACGCGGTGCGCCCCCGCTACGAGTGGATGGAGGGATGGCGCCGGCCGACGACGGAGGCGCGCCGGCTCGCCGACTTGCCGCCGCAGGCGCGCCGGTATCTCGACCGCATTGAGGACCTCGCGGAGACTCGCATCGCCTACGTCAGCGTGGGAACGCGACGAGACCAGATCATTGGACTTTGACACCGATGTCGTCGTCGTGGGCGCGGGTCCTTGCGGGCTCGCCGCCGCCATCGCGATCGAGCGGGCGGGATGGCGCGCGCTCGTCTTCGATGCGTCGTGCGTCGTGTCCTCGATCGCCGGATACCCGACGTACCTCACCTTCTTCTCGACCGCCGAGCGCATCGAGATCGGCGGGATGCCCTTCGTGGTCGCGACCGAGAAGCCGACGCGGCGCGACGCGCTGGCGTACTATCGTGAGGTCGTCGAGCGCCACGGACTGATCGTCAGGCAGTACGAGCGAGTGGAGCAGGTGGAGCGAGCCGGTGATGGGTTTCTGGTGCATTCGCGGCCGCGAGGCCGCGAGGCGCGCACCACGACGGCACGCGCGATCGTCATCGCCACCGGATACTTCGACTCACCGAACTACCTCGGGGTTCCCGGCGAGGATCTGCCGCACGTGACGCATCGGTACCGCGAAGGCCACGAGGCGTTCATGCGCGATGCGATTGTCGTCGGCGGAAAGAACTCGGCCGCCGAGGCGGCGCTCGACCTGTACCGAAGCGGGGCGCGCGTGACGATGGTGTATCATGGTGACGGGCTGTCGCCGAGTGTGAAGCCATGGGTGGCGCCCGACCTTCAGAACCGCATCACCGAGGGACACATCGGCACGCGGTGGCGCTCCCGCGTGGTCGGGATCGAGCGGGGGGAGATCGTCCTCGAGACGCCGCACGGGACGGAGCGGCTGCCCGCCGATCACGTCTATCTCCTCACCGGCTACACCCCGGAGCACGAGCTGCTGCGTCGCGTCGGTGCCGCCATCGATCCGGAGACGGGCACCCCGGTCCACGACCCGGCCACGATGGAGACCGATGTGCCCGGGGTGTTCATCGCCGGCGTCATCAGCGCCGGGAACGACGCCAACAAGGTGTTCATCGAGAATGGACGGGGTCACGGCGAGCTGATCGCGCGTCGCCTCACGGCCATGTGGCGCGACCCGGCGTCCCACGAGGCCCACGCCGGGCGCTAGCCCGTGCGGGCGAGCCTCGTCATCTTTGGCAAATGTCCTCGATCAGCGCGTATCCCGATGTCATGGAGAAGCTCGTGTCGCTCGCGAAGCGGCGCGGGTTCATCTTCCAGTCCTCCGAGATCTACGGCGGCACCGGCTCGGTGTGGGATTACGGGCCTCTTGGAGTCGAGCTGAAGAAGAACCTCAAGGACCGGTGGTGGAACGCCATGGTCCGCATGCGGGATGACATCGAGGGGCTCGACGCCGCCATCCTGATGCATCCCCGCGTCTGGGAGGCGAGCGGACACGTCGCCGGCTTCACCGATCCGCTCGTCGATTGCCGCAACTGCAAGCGGCGCTTCCGCGCGGACGACCCGAAGATCAAGGGGACACCCGGCGCGCCCGACGCGCAATGCCCGGCGTGCGGAATGAAGGGGACGCTCTCCGAGGCGCGCCTCTTCAACCTGATGTTCAGGACGTTCATGGGGCCGGTGGAGGACACCGCCTCCGTGGTGTACCTGCGTCCCGAGACGGCGCAGGGGATCTACGTGAATTTCCTGAACGTGCAGCAGTCCACGCGGCAGAAGGTGCCGTTCGGGATTGCGCAGATCGGCAAGGCGTTCCGCAACGAGATCACGCCGGGGAACTTTATCTTCCGTACGCGCGAGTTCGAGCAGATGGAGATGCAGTTCTTCGTCGATCCGCAGGACGACCACATGCGATGGTTCGAGTACTGGAAGGACGAGCGGCTGAAGTGGCACCATTCCCTCGGGCTTGCGCCGGAACGCCTGCACTTCCACCAGCACTCGAAGGAGGAGCTGGCCCATTACGCCCGCGCAGCGTTCGACGTCCAGTTCGATTTCGGCGGATCCCTTGGGTTCCAGGAGATCGAGGGGGTGCACCATAGGGGCGACTTCGACCTCACCCAGCACCAGCAGTTCTCCGGCAAGAAGCTCGAGTACTTCGATCAGCCGAACAACCGCCGGTACGTGCCGCTCGTCATCGAGACGTCGGTGGGTGCGGATCGCACGCTGCTCGCCCTGCTCGTCAACGCCTACCGGGAGGAGCAGGTCGCGGGGGAGGAGGAGGGGCGCACCGTGCTCGCGATCCATCCGTCGCTCGCCCCGGTGAAGGCCGGCGTCTTTCCATTGGTGAAGAAGGACGGAATGCCGGAGATGGCGACGCGCCTGGCCGCAGCCTTGCGGCGACACTTCCCCGTGTTCTACGACGAGTCGGGGGCGATCGGGCGGAGATATCGCCGCCAGGACGAGGTGGGGACGCCCTTCGGCATCACCATCGACGGACAATCGACGGCGGATCAGACGGTGACCATTCGCGATCGGGACACGCTGCAGCAGGAACGGGTCGACGCGGGACGCGTCGTCGATGTCCTGCGGGAGCGTCTCGCCTCGTGACCGCCCTGACACTCGACCGACTGCGTCGCGAGGGGCAGCGGTTCATGGAGGAGGTTTCGCGGGAGTATTACGTCGCGCATGCGGGACTGAAAGCGACGGCGGATCTCCAGGCGATCTACGCGCGGTACACGGCGATTCTCGGCGAGGATGCGCTTGCGCTCGTGCGCGACGAGTTCCGGTCGGCCGCGGAGGGGTCCGATACGCATCGCTCGACACGGCTGATGCTCGAGTGGCTCACCGATTCGGTGGCGGGGCGCGCGCTGGCGGCGCTCGACGAGCGGGAGATCGCATGGGAGGGAAGCGCGATCGTTCGCCTGGATGACGGCCGCGAGATTCCCTACCAGCGCGCGTCGATCGACATTGGCAACAGCCCGGATCGCGACGAGCGCATGCGCATCGAGCGCGCGCGCGCGGGGCTCGTGGAAACCGAGCTGGCGCCGTTGCGCCGCGAGCGATTCCAGCGTGAGAAGGATCTGATCGAGGCGATGGACATTGCGCCGACCTTCAACGCCACGTTCGAGGTGTTGAGCGGCGTGAATCTCGATGGCCTCGCGGGTGAATGCGAGCAGTTTCTACGCGATACGCAGGCCATGTGGGATGACGTCTACGCCGAGACGGTGCGCGGCAAGCTGCGGATGGATCCCGCGGACGCGACGCGCGCCGATGCTCTCCACCTGCTCCGTGCGCAGGAGTTCGACGCGCACTTCCCGAGTGCGTCAATGGAACCGTCGGTTCGGCGGCAAATGTCGGAGATGGGAATCGACCCCGGTGCCGGCGGCCGGATCATCTACGACACCGGCGAGCGGGAGGGGAAGCGCGCTCGGGCGTTTTGTGCCCCCGTCCGCGTGCCCGACGAAGTGTATCTCGTGCTCCGGCCCCATGGCGGGCAGGCCGACTATCGCACGCTGCTCCACGAGCTGGGCCACGCGCTGCACTTCGCGTACACACGACCCGACTATCCGTTCGAGTGGCGCTGGCTTGGCGACAACTCGGTGACCGAGGGCTACGCCATGTTGCTCGATCACCTCATGCACGACCCGGGGTGGCTCGCGCGCTACACGGAGCTGGGGCGCCGGCATACGCCCGCTTTCCTGCGCACGGTGGGATTCGAGGAGCTTCATTTCCTCCGTCGATATTGCGCCAAGCTCCTCTACGAGACGACCCTCTACGGCGGGGAGGTGGGGTGGGAGGCGCTTCCCGACCTGTACGTCGACCGCCTGACGAGTGCGACGACCTTCCAGTACGATCGTGCCGATGCGTTCGTCGATGTCGACCCGCGATTCTACGCGGCGCGCTATCTTCGCGCGTGGCAGCTGCAGGCGCTCCTCACCGAGACGCTGGTCGAGCGGTTCGACGAGGACTGGTGGCGCAACCCGCACGCCGGCCCGTGGGTGATCGGCGCGCTGCTCGGCGAGGGGCAGCGCGAGCTGGCCGGGGAGCTGGCCGAGCGAGCGACGGGGCGATCCTTGTCGTTTGCGCCGCTCGTGCGGGCCATCGAGGACCTGCTCGTCACGTCGTGAGCACCCGTCATGTTGCGACCGATGCTCCGTCCATGCCTCGCCGGCGCGGCCCTCGTGGTGGCCGCGCCAATCGTCGTGGCCCGCGCACAGCACGCTGACACGAGCGCCGCGTCGGCGCGTCAGCTCGACTGGGGCGCGGTTCGCGACGAAACCGTTCGCCACCTGCGGAGGCTGATTCAGCTCAACACCGTCAATCCGCCGGGCAACGAGATCACCGTCGCGCGATATCTCGACAGCACGTTGCGGGCGTCGGGAATCGAGACGCACCTGTTCGAGCCGTCGCCGGGGCGGGCCGCATTCGTCGCCCGCCTGAAGGGAACCGGGGCGAAGCAGCCCGTGCTGCTCATGGCGCACATGGACGTCGTTGGAGTCGAAGCCGGTCACTGGACCGTGGACCCGTTCGCCGCCGTCGAGAAGGACGGCTACGTGTACGGTCGCGGCGCGATCGACGACAAGGGAATGCTCGCGGCGAATCTGGTCACCATGCTGCTCCTCAAGCGCCACGTGATCGATGCCGGCGGGTCGCTTCAACGCGATGTCGTGCTGGTGGCCAACTCGGATGAGGAGGCGGGTGGCGAGTGGGGGATGGGGTGGTTGATCGCCAACAAGCCGGACCTCATTCGCGCCGAGTTCGCGCTCAACGAGGGCGGCCGCACGCGAGTCGTGAATGGACGCCCGCTGTATCTCGCCGTTCAGAACACCGAAAAGGTCGCACACAACGTACGTGTCATCGCGAGGGGGCCGGGGGGGCACGCCTCCGTTCCTCTTCCGGGCAACGCGATCAGCCGGCTCACGCGCGCCATGGCGAAGATCGCCGCGCACGAAGAGCCGGTGCGCATCAATCCGACGACGCGGGTCTTCTTCTCGGAGCTGAGTGCCGTGTGGCCCAACGCGGCCGAGCGTCGCGCGATGGCCGATGTCGCCTCTCGGGACGCGGGTCGCATCGCGCGTGGCGCTCGTGTGCTCTCGGCGATCCCCATCTACGACGCCGTGCTCCGCAACGGAATCTCGGCCACCCTCATCGACGGGGGGATTCGCACCAATGTGATTCCCACCGAAGCCACGGCCAATCTCAACATTCGCACGCTGCCCGGGCAGTCGATCGATTCGGTCGTCGCGCGCCTTCGGCGGGTCGTCGGGGACAAGCAAGTGTCATTCGACGTCGACCGCGACACCATCGATGCACCGGCCTCCTCGTTCCGGTCGCCGATGTTCGCCGCCATCGCCGATGCCGTGCGATCGGTCAACCCGAAGATGACGGTAGTGCCGTACATGAGCACCGGAGCCACCGACAGCGCGCGCCTCCGCGCCTGGGGCGTTCAGACTTACGGCGTGCTCCCGTTTCCCCTCGCCCAGGAGGATGAGGAGCGAATGCACGGCAATGATGAGCGAGTGCCCATCGAGAGCTTGCTCTTCGGGACGAAGGTCATCTATCTGGCGACGCTTGGTGTCGCGAGGTGAGCGGAGGATGACTGATCGCGGATGGCGAATTGCATCTGAACCTCATTCGCGATCGCATTCCGCGGTCCGCAGTCACACCCATGAGCCCTGATCAGCCACAGCCGGTGTTGGCCGTGATCGCCGACCTGCTCTTCCGGTCGAAGATCGATGATGCCGCGCGCCGCGCCGGCGTGCCCCTCCGGATCGCGAAGTCGATCGAGCAGCTCGATCGACACCTGGGAAACGCGATGCCGGCGGTGGTGCTGATCGATCTCGAGATGGAGGGACTCGACACGCCCGCCATGCTCGGACGGCTCCGCGCGACCGCGGTGGGAGCGAACGTTCCGGTCATCGGGTTCGCCGGGCACACGAACGTGACGGTCATCCACGCCGCG
>DATBIU010000225.1:0-44653 GCA_036556765.1 Gemmatimonadaceae bacterium
TGAAGCTGCCCTTCCCACCCTTCAGTCCACCCGTCCAGGTGGCGCTGGATTTCCGTATCGGCATGCCCGGGTTCCCGTTTTGAGTGTAGTCGCAACGTAAAGTGGGCCAAGGGTCGAGGGCCAGGGGCCATGGGGCGGGTCTGAGGGTCATGACGGTGGTATGACGGACCCACCCTACTTCTCTCGCCAGAAATCACCGACCCCCGAACCCCCCACTCCCTTGCCTCTCAAAAGTTATCGCGAATTGCGAGTTTGGCAGCGCGGCGTGGCACTCGCCAGCGAGTGTAGTGCAGTTGCCGACAACCTGCCTGATCGGGAACGGTTTGCGCTCGCGTCGCAAATGCGCCGAGCCGCCCTGTCGATCCCCACCAACATTGCGGAGGGCTACGGGAGAAACGGCAGGGCCGAGTACGTCCACCACGTCGGCATCGCCCGCGGATCCCTGTATGAGCTGGAGACCTTGATCGAGATCGCCCACTTGCGAGGATACCTGAAGCCGGATGTGCTCGCGAGCCTCGCCAGGCAAACCCACGAAGTAGCCGCCATGCTGACGAGACTCCGCCTCCGGCTCAAACCCCCGTGACCCCCAACCCTCCCCCTGGCCCCTGGCCCCTGACCCTGGGCCCCGCCTCACTCGACGGTCTTGGAGAATTTCCGCACGGACATGCCCACGGTGAGCACGGCAAATCCCAGCAGCACCAGCGCATCCCGCCACACGTCCGACAGCTCCACGCCCTTGAGCAGCACGCCGCGCATCACCGTCAGGAAATACGTCAGCGGGAGCGCGGCCCCCACCCACTGCGCCGGCTCGGGCATTGCCGACCGCGGGAAGATGAAGCCGGACAGCAGGATGTTCGGCATGATGAAGAAGAAGCTCAGCTGCATTGCCTGGATCTGGGTCTTCGTGACCGCCGAGATGAACAGGCCCATGCCCAGACTGGCGATGATGAAGGGCGCGATCAGCACGTAGAGCAGTAACAGACTGCCGCGCATGGGCACGTCGAACAGCAGCTTGCCGAGCAGGAGGATCACCGTCACCTGCAGATATCCCACTACGGCGAACGGGATCGTCTTCCCGAGCATGAGGCTCGTTTTCCCGATCGGCGTCACGACGAGCTGCTCGAGCGTTCCTCGCTCCCGCTCGCGCACGATCGCCGCGCCGGTGATCGACACCATGGTCATCGTCAGCAGAATGCCGATGATGCCGGGGACGATGTAGGGTGAGTTGCGGCCCTCGGGGTTGTACCAGGGCCGGACGCGAACATCGACCGCGGGCGCGATCTGCGGCGCCGCGCGCGGCGCCAGCTCGGCGCCCGAGCGTGCACCGGCGAGCGAGGCGGCGGCGATGGCCGCTTGCGAGGACAGCGGATCGGCCGCGTCCACGATCACCTGGGCTTGCGCCCCCTGACCCCGCTTCAGATCGCTCGCGAACTCCGGCGGAACGATGATCGCCGCGGCCGCATCACCACGCTCGATCGCCTCGCGCGCCGCATCGCGATTCGCCACCGTCCCCACGATCCGGAAGTTGCGCGTGTTCGCCATCATCTCCACCAGCCGACGGCTCTGCGACGTGCGCGACTCATCGAGCACGACGGTGGGGATGTTCCGCACGTCGGTCTGCACCGCGTAGCCGAATAGAACCAGCTGAATCGCCGGGATGCCGATGAGCATCGCCAGGGTGAACCGGTCGCGGCGCATCTCGATGAACTCCTTGCGCAGCATCGGCCAGAACGATCCGCGGCGGAGCCGGTCGATGAGGGTCATACCGCCACTCCCTCGTCGCGACGCTGCAGCTCGATGAACACGTCCTCGATGGAGGGCAGCTTGAACTGCTCGAGGATTTCCTGCCCCGTCCCCACGCCGATCAGGTGCCCGCGCGACAGGAAGGCGAGCCGTTCACATCGTTCCGCCTCATCCATGTAGTGCGTCGTGACGAGTATGGTCGTCCCTCGGCCAGCGAGCGTGTAGATGATCTCCCAGAACCGCCGTCGCGCGGCGGGATCCACCCCGGCCGTTGGCTCATCGAGGAACAGCATGGCTGGCCGATGCGCCGTCGCGCACGCGAGCGCCAGGCGCTGCTTCCATCCACCCGACAGCGTTCTCGCCAGCTGCCCCGCTCGCTCGGCGAGACCGAGCTCGTCCACCAGCTCGGCCATGCGTGCCTCCCGCTCGGCACCCACCAACCCGTACACGCCGGCGTAAAAGCGGATGTTCTCGGTGATCGTCAGATCGTCGTAGAGGCCGAACCGCTGTGACATGTAGCCGATGTTGCGCCGGATCGCCTCGGCCTCGCGACGCACGTCGAACCCGACCACGATGGCCTCGCCGGACGTCGGCTGCATGAGCCCGGTGAGCATGCGGATGGTCGTCGTCTTCCCGGAGCCGTTTGGCCCGAGCAGCCCGAAGACCTCGCCGCGCTTGATCTCGAGATCGAGCGACTCCACCGCGACGAGCGAGCCGAAGGTCTTTCTGAGGCGAGTGGTCGATACGGCAACTCCGTTGGGCTGCGGAGTGCGGAGTGCGGATGGCGAGCTCGAGTCCTCTCTCATGGGCGTGTCTCGTCCGCGGTCCTCAATCCGGAATCGGGATTCTTCACTCTCACCGTCACCGGAAGGCCGGGCTTCAACGTCCCGGTCGCGTCGTCGAGCTCCACCCGTACCGCGAACAGCAGATCGGCACGCTCGTCCTCGGTGAGCGCGACCCGTGGGGTGAACTCGGCCTTGGTCGCGACCGAGGCGACGCGGCCGGGGAACTCGCGGTCGGGGAGATCATCGAGCATCGCCACGGCGGGGGCGCCGATCGTCAGGCGGGCGGCGTCGGCCGCCGACACGTAGACGCGTACCCACGGCTTCGCCGACTCTCCCACGCTCATCACGGGCGTTCCCGGCGCGACGACTTCCCCAACCTCGGCGTGACGGCCCAGCACCACGCCTGTGACTGGCGCGAGCAGCACCAGGTCCGAGCGGGTCGCCTGCGCCGCCGCCAGCGCGGCTTGCGCGGTTGCCACTTCGGCGCGGGCACCCGCGATTCGCTCCGGCCGAGTACCCTGGCGTAGCAAGCGCAGCGTCTCGCGCAGGGCGTCGCGGCGGTTGGCGCTCGTTGTCGCAAGCGTGCGTGCGGCGTCCAGCTGCTGCTCAGCAAGCGCGCCGCTCTCGGTCAGCGCCTGAATCCGCACCAGGTCCTTCGCCGCGCGGTCGGCCTCGGCTTCCGCGGCGCGAAGCTCTGCTTCCGCGCGCTCGATCTCCGCCGTGCGCGGCCCCGCCTCCGCCTCGCGGAGCGCCGCCTGTGTCGTCGCCACGCGCGCGCGTGCCTGCTCGATGTCGGCGGCGAGAGTCGCCACGGACAGCACCGCCACGGTGTCACCCGCGTCGACCGCCGCGCCTTCGTCGACGAGGAGCCGCACGACCCTCGCCGCCGTCATCGGCGCGACGTCGTGCTCGCGAATCTCGACCGTCCCCACTGCCTCGACCGTGTCGCCGTCATCGCGCGAGCACCCGACGAGCAGCATCGAGGCGGCGACGAAGAACGGCGCGACCCGGAAGATGTGCCGTTGCGGCGTCATTGCCCGCGCCTCCCACGCTGGAGTGCCGCCAGCGCGAACTCGGCCGCATGCCGGCCGTACTCGCGCGTGCGTGCGTCGGTAGGGCCCGTTAGGCCGTCGCCGAGGGCGACGCCGACCACGGGGCGCGCGATGACGAAGTAGGCCACGAGCGACACGGTCGAGATCGCGGCGTATGTGGGATCGGCGTCATCGCGGAAGAGTCCCTCGGCCTGACCGCGGCGAATGACATCGCACAGCGTCGTGAACACGCCGCCAATCAGCGACACGATCGCGGTTTCCGCGTGTCGGCCCGTGTGCTCGAGCATCTCACGCAGCAGGAGCCGTGGCACGTGCGGGTTGGCGATGAGGAACTCGGCCTGCTGCTCCACGAAGCGCCGAATCGCCTCGTCCGGCGCCACGTCGTCGTCGAGACGTCGGCCGGCGGAGTCCGAAAGCCGTTGCGCGACGTGGCGGAGCGTCTCGCGGTAGAGCGTCTCCTTGTCGGCGAAGTAGTAGTAGAGCAGCGCCGAGTTCACGTCCGCCTCCGCGGCGAGGTCCTTGATGGTGGTCGCGGAGAATCCCTGCGCCGCGAAGCAGCGGATGGCCGCATCGAGGATGGCGTCGCGGCTGGTGAGGGGAGCGGTGGCTGTCACGTGTCCTAATTAATCGTTTAGTTAACACGAGCGCAAGTCCCTGTATTCCACTACAATTTGGCATGCCTGACTCCGCACTCCCCGTCTCGGCCACGCCCGAGGTTATCACAAAGACCCTCAAGCGCTTCGCCAGCCTCTCCCGCGAGGATAAAATGCAGACGCTCCTCGCGTACTCCCGGAAGCTGGAGCCGCTGCCCGAGCGATTCCAAACCATCGACCGCGCCGCCTTCCACGTCCACGAATGCCAGACACCGGTCGACATCATCCCCGAGATGCGCAACGGCGCGCTGCACTTCTACGCCGCCGTCGACACGCGACAATCCCCAACGGTCGCGGCGTTCCTGGCGATCGTCTTCTCGGCGGTGAACGATCAGCCGCCGGAGACGACGCTGGCGCTCCCCGCCGATTTCGTGAGTACCGTGATGGCGGACATCGGCCTGGGAGCGCGTGAGGTGGGGCTGAACGCGATTGTCGCGCGGCTCAAACGCCACGCCGCCGAGGCCAGGGACCGCCGCCCAGACTCGCCGGTCGAGGAGGCCAAGCCATAGGCTCGCGGCGCCGCGCCGTCGACGCAGCCGTGCGCACCAGTATGGCGACGATCTCCCCTCCGAGCCGCACCCGGAAGATTCTCGCGCGCCTCCGGTCGCTCCGCGGCGACGGCGGCGCGCCGCCGCTCGTCGGCCCCATTCGCGGCGAGCTGTTCGGCGCCGAGCGGCTCGCCGAGCATGCGCGCGCGATCGCGCGCGCGCAGCGGCTGGTCGACACGCCCGCCCGCCTAACGCTCGGGCCGGGACCGCTCCTCTCCCGCCTCGCCGAATCGCAGAGCATTCTCGACCAGGCGCGCCACCAGCTGGCGCAGGCGAGCGACCGGGACGTCGACATCTCTCCCGCGGGAGAGTGGCTGCTCGACAACTGGTACGTGATCCTCGAGCACATCCGGGAGATCGGCGCCAGCATGCCGCGCGGGTTCTACCGGGAGCTGCCGAAGCTCGCGTCCGGGCCGCTGGCGGGATACCCACGCGTGTACGAGCTCGCGATCGAGCTGATCGCGCACACCGAGGGGCACCTCGAGCTCGCGACGATCGATCTGTTCACGAGGGAATTTCAGCGCGTCTCACTGCTCACCGTCGGCGAGCTGTGGGCCATTCCGACGATGTTCCGCCTGGGGCTGGTCGAGAACATCCGGCGCATGGGACTGCGCGTCATGGCCCGGACGCGCGAAGTCGAGCTGGCCGACGACTGGGCGCGGCGCCTGCGCGAAGCGTCGGAGCGCGCCCCGCAGGCCCTCGCCGATGAGCTCGCGGCATTCGTCGATGACCACCCGGCGCTGACGCCGGCCTTCGTCACGCGCTTCCTCCAGCAGATCCGGTCGTACCAGACGGACTTCACTCCGTTGCTGTGGCTCGAGCAATGGATGGCCGAGGATGGCATGAGCCACGAGGCGGCCGCGGCGAGCTCCAACCAGCGGCTGGCCATCACGCAGATCACCGTCGCGAACAGCATAACGAGCCTGCGCGCCATCGCGCGGCTCGATTGGCAAGGGTTCGTCGAGTCCCAGAGCGTCGTCGAACAGATTCTGCGCGAGGATCCGGCGGGCGTGCACGGGCTGATGACGTTCGAGACGCGCGACCGGTACCGCCACGTCGTCGAGCGAATCGCCAAGCGCACCCGCCGCGAAGAGGCCGACGTTGCGCGCGCCGCGATTTCGCTCGCGCGGGACGCGGCCGAGCGCGCGCCGGAGGATCGGCGGGCCTCGCACGTAGGCTTCTATCTCATCGACGAGGGGCTCCCGCAGCTCGAGCGCGTCACCGATTACGCGCCGACGGTGCGCGAGCGGCTCCACCGCTGGGTTCAGTCGCACGCGATGCCGGCGTACTTCGGATCGATTCTCGCGGTGATGTTGGGGCTGCTCGCGCTCCTGCTCTCGATCCTCCCCGCGGCGGGCGCGGGCGCGATGCTCGTCGTCGTCCTCGTCACGCTGATCCCGCTCAGCGAGATCGCGGTCGGCGCCGTCAATCAGCTCGCGACGTGGCTCGTGCCGCCGCGCATCATCCCCAAGCTCGACATGCGCGAGCATGGGATCTCGGCCCAGCATCGCACGGTCGTGGTCGTTCCCACGCTCTTCACCTCCGTCGACGGGGCGCGGGAGGCGCTCGAGCACCTCGAGATCCAGTACCTCGCCAATCGCGACCCGCGCCTGCACTTCGCGGTGCTCTCCGACTTCACCGACGCGGCCGCGGAGACGCTGCCGGGGGACGAGGCGATCGTCGAGGCGGCCACCGAGGGCATTCGCGAGCTCAACGCACGCTACTCCCGCGGCACGAACGACGTGTTCTATCTCTTTCACCGCCCGCGGAGGTGGAATCCCGGCCAGCGCGTGTGGATGGGCTGGGAGCGCAAGCGCGGCAAGCTCGCCGAGTTCAACGCGTTCCTCCGCGGGGGCGCGCGCAACGCCTTCTCGACGATCGTCGGCAACGTCGAGCCGCTGCGCGACGCGCGATTCGTGATCACGCTCGATTCCGACACGGTCCTGCCGCACGACGCCGGTCAAATTCTCGTCGGCACGCTCGCCCATCCGCTCAACCGGCCGGTGTTCGACGAATCCCGCGGCGTCGTCGAGCGTGGGTATGCGATTCTCCAGCCGAGGGTGGGCGTGAGCCTCACGAGCGCCCACCGCTCACGCTTCGCGTCGATCCACTCCGGGCATCCCGGCGTCGATCCGTACACGACCGCGGTGTCGGACGTCTACCAGGATCTGTTCGGCGAAGGGAGCTTCACGGGCAAGGGCATCTACGACGTCGACGCGTTCGAGCGCGCAACCCACGGCCGGTTCCCCGAGAACGCCCTGCTGAGCCACGATCTCATCGAGAGCTCGTATGCGCGCACGGCCCTCGTCACCGACGTGGAGGTCTTCGACGATTATCCCACCCGGTATCTGACGTACACGCGCCGCAAGCATCGGTGGATCCGCGGCGACTGGCAGCTGCTCCCGTGGCTGCTCTCCAGCGTCCCGACCGCCGAGGGTGGCCGCGCACGTAACGTGCTCGGGGCGATTCAGCGGTGGAAGATCTTCGACAACCTGCGCCGGTCGACGATCGAGATCGCGCAATTCCTGCTGCTGCTCCTCGGGTGGACGGTACTGCCAGGCTCGCCATGGTTGTGGACCGTCGTCGGGCTGGCCGCGATCGCCTTCCCGTGGGTGTTCTCGACGTTCCTGGCGCTCGTCCGTCCACCCGCCGGCACGTCGTGGCGCGCCTACTACGCCGCGGTGGGACGCGACGCGATCATGAGCGTGCATCAGCTCGCCCTCGCGATCGTGTTCCTCCCCCATCAGGCCGTCGTCTCGGCCGATGCGATCGTCCGCACGCTGTGGCGGCTGCTCATCTCGCGTCGGAATCTGCTCGAGTGGCAGACGGCGTCGCAGGTCGAGCGTGCCACGTCGCGAACCAGTCTCGCCCTGTGGCAGCGCATGGCATCGGCGGTCGCGATCGCCGTGCTGGCCGGCGGGCTCGTGATCTGGGTCGCGATCGCGGGGATGCCTCCCTATGTCCCGCCGTTCGCCGATGCACGCGCCGGAGACAATGCCGGTGCGTGGCTGCTCTTCCTCGCCTGCACCATTCCGCTCGTCGCGGTCTGGGTCGGCGCGCCGCACCTGGCGCACACGTCCAGCGCGCCGGCGGTGCGGCGCGAGCTGAGTCTGGATCCCGATCAGCGCGGGCAATCGATGCGCTACGCCCTGTTGCATTGGCGCTTCTTCGAGCGGTTCGTGACCGAGGCCACGCACTGGCTGGCGCCTGACAACTTCCAGGAGGACCCGGAGCCCGTCGTCGCCACTCGCACATCGCCGACGAACATTGGGCTCCAGCTGGTGTCGATCGTCAGCGCGTACGACCTCGGTTTCATTACCCGCGAGGAGATGATCGACCGTCTCGAGGCCGCGTTCCGCTCACTCGAGCGCATGCGTCGCTTCCGGGGCCACTTCTACAACTGGTACGAGCTGGGCGAGCTGCGCGTGCTCGAACCGGCGTACGTCTCCACGGTCGACAGTGGCAACCTCTCCGGATGCATGCTGGCGCTGAAGCAGGCGTGCCTGCACCTGGCGGAGGAGCCGGCCTTCGACACGCGGGTGTACGGGGCGTTGCAGGCGGCCCTGGCGCTCGCCGAAGACGCGGCCAAGGAACCGCTCGCGGCGGGACGCGTCGGCGACCCCGTCGCCTGGCGCGCCGTCACCGATGCCACGCGCTGGGCGCGCGCCCTGCGCGCGACGATCGAGAAGGAATCGGCGGACGACCCATCCCCGCTGCTCCAGCGCGTCATTCGCGAGACCCGCGAGACCGCCGATGCGCTGCGACGCGCGGGCGCGACACGCGAGACGTTGTCGAAGGCGGTCATGTGGCTCGACTGGGCGACCTCCCTCGCCGAGCGGCACCTGGCGGAGCTGGCCGCGGTCGGCGTGAAGGCGTCGGCGATGCGCGCGCCCATCCGGACACTCCTCGCCGAGTCGACGCACCTCACCGAGCAGCTCGGGCGGCTTCGGGTCCTGGCGGACCGCGCGCACGACTACGCCATCGAGATGGACTTCCGCTTCCTCTTCGACGATCGTCGCAAGCTGTTCTCGATCGGCTACGACGTGTCGCGCGGCGGCCTCGACAACTCCTTCTACGATCTCCTCGCGTCCGAGGCGCGCCTGGCGAGCTTCATCGCCATCGCGAAGAACGACGTCCCCGTGGAGCACTGGTTCCGGCTGGGACGCACGCTCACGCGGCGATCGGGGGCCACGGCGCTCGTGTCGTGGAGCGGCAGCATGTTCGAGTACCTCATGCCGCTGCTCGTGATGCGGTCGTATCCCTTCACACTGCTCGACCAGACGTACCAGGGGGCCGTGCGGCGGCACATGACGTACGCGCACGAGCGTGGTGTCCCGTGGGGGATCTCGGAGTCGGCATACAACGTGCGCGATCGTGCCGGTACGTATCAGTATCGAGCCTTCGGCGTACCCGACCTCGCCCTCAAGCGTGGACTGGCGAAGGATCTCGTCGTCGCGCCATACGCCACCCTGCTCGCCATGCACGTCGATCCCCATTCCGCCCTGCGCAACGCTGCTGGGCTCGAGGCCCTCGGCGCCCTCGGTGCCTACGGCTTCCACGATGCGCTCGACTGGACTCGGCCTAACGGTGCGCGGTTCGAGGTGGTGCGGACGTTCATGGCCCACCATCTCGCGATGGGACTGGCGTCGCTCGCCAACCTGCTGACGCACGCGCGCTGGCAGCAGCGCTTTCATCGCGACCCGATGATCCGCTCCGCCGAGCTGTTGCTGTTCGAGCGCATCCCGCGCCGGTTCATCTGGCAGGAGGCCCAGCAGCCACAGGTCGAGGGCGTGCGCACCGTGGGCGAAGGCGAGCGACCGGCCGTCCGAGAGTTCGATTCGCCCGACACGCCGCAGCCTCGCATCGCGCTCCTGGGGAATGTACCGTACGCGATCATGGTCACCGCCGGCGGCGGCGGATACTCGCGCGCCCGCGGGCTGGCCGTCACGCGGTGGCGCAACGACGGGACACGCGATCACTACGGCCAGTTCTGCTACGTCCGTGATCTCACCTCCGGCCGCGCGTGGTCGGTGGCCCATCAGCCGCTCGCGGCGGCCGCGGACAGCTACCGGGCGGTCTTCGCTCTCGATCGGGTGATGTTCCACCGCCAGGACGGCGACCTCGAGACGACGACCGAGATCGCCGTGGTGCCTGACGACGGCGCCGAAGTGCGCCGCGTCATCGTGACGAATCGCTCGAGCGAGGAGTGCCAGGTGGAGCTCACGAGCTACTCCGAGGTCGTGATCGGCTCGATCGACGGAGACCGGGCCCACCCCGCGTTCGCGAACCTGTTCGTGGAAACGGAGTGGCTCCCGGAGCACTCGGCGATTCTGGCGAGCCGGCGTCCCCGAGGGTCGACGGAGAAGCCGCTCTGGGGCGCGCACGTGCTGGCCGTGGAATCCCACCTCCGCTCCGCCATCTCCTGTGAGACCGATCGTGCCCGCTTTCTCGGCCGCGGCCGCGGTGTACGCGCGCCGGCGGCGCTCGACACCAGCGGGTCGTTGTCGAACACGACCGGCGCGGTGCTCGACCCGATCTTCTCCCTTCGCGTGCGCGTGACCATTCCGGCCGGCGGCTCGGCGCGCGTCGCGTTCACGACGTTGATGGCGGACACCCGAGAGCACGCGATCGAGCTCGTCGATCGCTACGACGAGCCGTACGCGGCGCAGCGCGCGCTCGACCTCTCGTGGACCCGCACCCAGGTGGAGCTGCGCGATCTCGGCATCGCCCCACCGGACGCGGCGCTCTACCAGGAGCTCGCTGGCCACCTCCTGTACGGGCATCCCGCGCTTCGGCCCCCGCCGGCCGCCTCGGGGGCATCGAAGGCCTCGCTGCCATCGCTCTGGGCCATGGGGCTCTCGGGCGATTGGCCGATCCTCCTCGCCACGATCGAAGCGCCGGAGGGGCTGCCGACCGTTAGGCAGCTCCTCGACGCGCACCAGTATCTGCGCCTCAAGGGGATGACGTTCGATCTCATGCTGGTGAACACGCGCCCCGCCTCCTACCTCCAGGAGCTCAACGACGCGATCACGACGACTGTGATGTCGTCGCCCGAGGCAGGGCTCGTCGATCGCTCGGGCGGCGTGCACATCCGCCGGCGCGATCTCATTCAGGAGGCGGATTGGGCGGTGGTGCGCGGCGTCGCGCGCGTGCACGTGCGGTGCGACGGTACACGGCTCGACCACATCCTCGACTTGCCCGAAACCGGGTTGCGGGAGCCGCCCCCCGCCCGGTCGGAGCGCGCGGCGTATTCGACGCGACCCCCGGAGCGGTCGCCGACGCATGCCTCCCCCTCCATCGCACACGATTTCGATGAGCGCGGCAACTTCCGCGTTGCGCTACGCGGCGACGCGCTGCCGCCAGCGCCCTGGGCGAACGTCATCGCCAACGAACGCGCGGGGTGCTGCATCACCGAGACGGGAGCCGGGTGCGCATGGGTCGACAACTCGCAGTACTTCCGCCTCACGCCCTGGTACAACGACCCGGTGAGCGATCCCTCGGGCGAGGCACTGTACCTCCGCGACGAGGACAGCGGCGAGCTGTGGACGGCGACCCCGGCACCCATCCGGCACGAAACCGAGTACATCGTGACGCACGGCGCGGGCTTCAGCACCTTCCAGCACACGCACCGGGACATCGAGACGCACCTGCACATCGGGGTCGCGGAGCGCGATCCGGTGAAGATCGCCCGGCTGCGCATTACGAATCAGAGCCGCAAGAAGAAACGCATCACGGTCACGTACTTCGCGGAGTGGACGCTCGGCGTCCAGCGCGAGCACACGCAGCACCAGGTGGTCACCCACTACGATCCGAAGCTGGGGGCCATTCTCGCGCACAACACGACCGACGCGCAGTTCGCCGGGATGGTGGCGTTCGCCGCGCTGAGCGAGCCGGTGCACAGCTGGACCGCCGATCGTCGCGAGTTCCTGGGACGGCATGGCGACGCCACGGACCCCGCGGGGCTGCGCGGGGCTGGCTCCCTCCTCCACGAGAGCGCCGGTCCCGCCATCGATCCCTGTGCAGCCCTGCAGTGCGTGCTCGAGCTCAAGGCCGGCGAGACGCGCGAGGTCGTAGCGCTCCTCGGCGCAGATCATGGGGAAGCGGCCGTGCGGGAGCTGCTCGGCCGTCACCGCACCCGGCAGCAGGCAACGGCCGAGCTGGATCGCCAGCTGGGCTCATGGGACCGCCTCCTCTCCGCTGTCGTCGTGAAGACGCCTGAGCCGCGATTCGATGTGATGGTGAACCGGTGGCTGCTCTATCAGGCGCTCGCGTGCCGCATCTGGGGCCGCTCCGCGATCTACCAGTCGAGCGGGGCGTTCGGGTTCCGTGATCAGCTGCAGGATGTGATGGCCCTCGTGTACGCCGAGCCCGCCATCGCGCGGGCGCACATCCTGCGCGCGGCGTCACGCCAGTTTGTCGAAGGCGATGTGCAGCACTGGTGGCATCCTCCCGAGGGCCGAGGGATCAGAACCAGGTTTTCGGACGATCTGGCGTGGCTGGCGCTCGTCGTCGACCACTACGTGCGCGTGACCGGCGACGCGACCGTTCTCGACGAAAGCGTGCCCTTCCTGGAGATGCGCCCGCTCGCGCCGGACGAGCACGAGGTGTTCGACCTTCCTCAGGTGTCGGCCGAGCGGGCGACGGTGTACGAGCACTGCCTGCGGGCGTTGCGGCGTGCGGCGACGAGGGGCGTGCACGGCCTTCCGCTGATCGGCATCGGCGACTGGAACGACGGCATGAATCGCGTCGGCATCGAAGGAAAGGGCGAGAGCGTGTGGATGGGATGGTTCCTCGCCACGATCATGCGGTCGTTCGCCACGCACGCGCGCGCGCGTGGGCACGCGGGCGTGTGGGAATGGCTCGAGACGACCGCCACGCAGTACGTCGCGGCCGTCGAGGAGACGTCGTGGGATGGGGCGTGGTATCGCCGCGCATACTTCGACGACGGCACCCCCCTCGGCTCCCACGCGAGCGACGAGTGCAAGATCGACTCGATCGCGCAGACGTGGGGCGTCATCTCGGGAGGAGCCGACCCCGAGCGGGCACGCACCGCGATGGCATCGCTCGAGCAGCACCTCGTCGATGACGCGCACGGCATCATCAAGCTCCTCACGCCGGCGTTCGACAAGACGCCCAACGATCCCGGCTACATCAAGGGATATCTACCGGGCGTGCGTGAGAACGGCGCTCAGTACACGCACGCGGCACTCTGGGTGGTGCTCGCGACGGCGATGATGGGCAACGACGAGCGAGCCCTGGCGCTCTGGCAGATGATCAACCCGCTCTCGCACACAGAGGACGCGGCCGGCGTGGCGACGTACAAGGTGGAGCCGTACGTCGTCGCCGCCGACGTCTACACGGCGGAGGGACACGTTGGGCGGGGGGGATGGACCTGGTACACGGGCTCGGCGAGCTGGATGTACCGCGTCGCGCTCGAGGCGATCCTCGGGTTCCGGAAGACCGGCGACACGCTCCGCATCGAGCCGAGCGTGCCGAGTGGCTGGCCCGGATTCTCCATTGCCTATCGATTCGGGTCGAGCCAGTACACGATCGACGTGAAGGTCTCGCGCGGCGGCTCGAAGGGACCCCGCATCACCATCGATGGCCGGCGGATCAAGGGCGACGCCATTCCCTTGGTCGACGACGGGCAGCCGCATACGGTCGTGGTCGAGGTGACGCGAGGCTGAGGCCTGAGCCTGTCATGCCACGAGCGTAACAGCGGTATCACAGAGGACACCGAGACGTAGCACAGGGACTCACAGAGGAACCGTTCCGGCAAAGCCGTTGGAAAAGCTCTCGCCGTTGAAGTCCTCTGTGAGTCCCTGTGGATGTCTCGGTGTCCTCTGTGATAACGCTGGTACGGCTCGTCGCGCGAAGAGCCTAACGCTCCAGTCGGTACCCCACCTTGGACACCACCCGAATGTGCCGCGGCCGCCGCTGATCGGCCTCGAGCTTGCGCCGCAGCGCGCACACGTGCGTGTCGATCGTGCGTCCCAGCGCGGCGACCTCGCTCCCCCACACCTCGCGAGCCAGCTCCTCGCGCGACGCCGCCGCGCCTTCGCGCCGCAACAGCGCCACGAGCAGGTCGAACTCCTTGGGAGCGAGGTGGACATCCGTGCCTTCGCGCCGAACGGTGCGCGCGGCCAGGTTCACATCGATCGAGCCGAACGTGAGCCCAACGGTGTCATCAGTGGAGGTCGAGGGCGGCGAGCCGTTCTCGCGCACCTCTTCGACGGAGGCGCGGGAAATGTCCACCCCGCCTCGTTGCAGCAGCTGAACCACACGGTGCAGCTCGAGCTCGTTGAGCGTGAGCGCAAAGCGTACGAGCGGCGCCTGTGCGACCCGACCGAGAGTCGATGTGAACGGCAGCGCCGGCCCGGCCGATCCGTTTCCCTTGGATAACTCGTCGTTCGCACGTCGCAACGAGTACTCCGTGAATGCAATGGCCATGACGTCACTCTCAGGGTTCTGCGTGGTACGACACTACGAGAGTGACAGATGGTTTGCTTCACACTCACGGGGAAATGTAAAGAAACATGCTTGCGGACCGCGGCCCGCCATCGGCAATCCGCAGTCTACGCCTCCAGCCTGTACCCCGCCTTCCAGACCGTGAGAATGTGCCTCGGCTCGGCGGGATTCTCCTCCAGCTTGCGACGCAGCTCGCGGATGTGGATATCCACGGTGCGGGTCATCACGGCCGTGCGGTGACCCCAGACCTCCTTCAGCAGCTCGAATCGTGAGGCAACCGCGCCCCGCCGGCGAACCAGGGCGAGCAGCAGGTCGAATTCCTTTGGGGTCAGGGCCACCTGCGCCCCGTTCCGAAGCACCGTGCGTGATGACGGGATGATCTCGACGCTGCCGAACTTCTCGTTGGCCGTCTCCTTTTTCTCTGGGGCGCGCGCTCGCCGCAGCAGCGCATTCACTCGCGCCAGCAGCTCGAGAACGCCCACCGGCTTCGTGACGTAATCGTCGGCCCCCAGCCGGAAGCCGAGCACCTTGTCCGCCTCTTCGCCCCGCGCGGTGAGGATGAGCACCGGCATCTCGCGCCCCTCTTCCCGCAATGTCCGCAGCACGCGATAGCCGTCGAGCCCGGGGAGCATCAGGTCGAGGATGATGACGTCGGGATTGCGGTCGCGCGCGGCAGTGAGACCCGCCGGTCCGTCGTTCGCGACGGCGACGTCGTACCCCTCCACCTCGAGACTGGTGCTGAGTCCGAACGCCAGGTCCGCGTTGTCTTCGACGATGAGGATCTGCGTCATAGGGTCAGATGGACACGGGTTCAGCGGCCGCAGGCATCGGTGACGACGTCGCCATCGTGCCGGCGAGAGGGAGCGCGACGATGAATCGCGCCCCGCGCGGGCGGGCATCCTCCACCCACGCGCGACCGCCGTGCAGCTCGACCAGCTCGCGCGCGACAGCGAGACCAATGCCGCTGCCGGCGACGGACTTCGCATCGCGCTCGAGCCGGTGGTACGGCTCCCAGATTCGGTCGCGCTCTTCGGCGGGAATCCCGGCGCCTTCGTCGATGACCTCGATGAGCAGGCGATCGGCGGCCGCACGCGCACGAACGGTGATCGTCTGACCGGCCGGGCCGTACTTCACCGCGTTGTCGAGGAGGTTGAGCAGAATCTGATGCAGCGCCGCACGATCGACGCTCGCCACCAGCCCGTCGGTGAGCTCGGCGTGCAGCGTGACATCCTTGGCGCGCGTGAGCGGCGCGAACGTGTCGAGCACATCCCGGACCTCACGCGCCACCTCGGTGTCCTCCAGTCGCAGCCGGTTCGCTCGGCGCTCGGATCTCGCGAAGTTGAGCACATTCTCCACCAGGTAGGTCAGGCGCCGCGCTTCCTGGTCGATGATCCGCGCCGACCGCCGCCGCTCATCGTCGGAGCGGAGCTTCCCCATGCTGAGGAGCTCGGCGAAGAGGCGAATCTGCGCCAGCGGCGTGCGGAGCTCGTGCGACACGCTCGACACGAAATCCGTGCGTAACCGCGCCAGCTCCTGCTGCCGGCGCAGGTTGAGGAGCGCGATCAGCAGAAGCCCGGATGTCAGGATGAACAGCGCGAGCAGCATCGGCATCCGCGACCGCGGCAGCCCGCCGACGACGAGCTGCCCGGCGAGCTCGGGGCGGATCGCCACGCGGACGTGGAGGTTGCCGAACCGCCCGCCGAGCGTGTCCTCCGACGCATAACGAGGCGCAAAGCGCGCCGAGGAGCGATAGATCTCCTCGCCCGCCGGGTCGTGGACCGCGATCGAGAGCACGGAATCCCCCCGGAGCCCACCGAGCAGCGATGGGGGCAGCAGCACCTGACGAGCGACGATCTCACTGAACACCGGCTTGGTGAAATGCGTCGGATCGCTCTCGAACCCGTACGCGGCGACCGGGCGGCCCTCCATGTCACGGGTCAACACGTAGCCGAGCAGCCGCAGCGCGCCCGCGGCGCGCGCGACGATGGTGATGTAGGCATCGTTCGTGAGCACGATCGACATCTCGGTGCGTCCATCGACCGAACCATAGACGGTCCGCACCGGCTCGCCGGCGATCTCCGTCGCCGTGAAGTGTCCGCTAATCGTATCGCGGACCCACGCCGCCAGCTCGGGCGACACGATGAACCCGCTCGTCGCCAGCGTCGAATCCCGGAAGTTGTACCGGAAGAAGAATCGCGCCGAATCCATGCACGCACAGAATTGCGTGCGCCACAGCGCGGCCTTGGCGAGGTTCTCCGGGTCGATCTGGCCCTTGGTCGGATCGCCGTCAGGGAGGCGGAGGAGCGACGGAACGAAGGCCGACATGAGCGTGGCCTGGACGTCGGCGCGCGCGTGACGTGTAAACTCCCAGGCCGCGAGCGATGCGTAATCGTGAAGCGCTTTCTCGGCGGTATCGCGATGGGAGGTCGCGGCGACATGGGCCTGACTCGCGAGGAGCGCGGTCAGCACCAGCGCGAACAGCAGCAGCGCGAGGGTGATGGCCGAGCGCGGCTGAGCCCGTAACGACCGACGGAGTTTGAAGATGGACACTTGTAAAGGGTTAGATCCCGCCGCGTCGAGGGCAAGAGCCCTAACGCAATCCGTACAGGGGACCGGGTCAGGGGTCAGGGGCCAGGGGCCAGGGGGGTGGAAAGGCGAGCGGCCGAAGGCCGCTCGCTCATCTGATGAGCGCGTCTGCCGCGCAGCGGCGACGCGCCTTACCGCCCCCCTGGCCCCTGGCCCTTGACCCCTGGCCCAGCTTGCAGCCCCTCTACAGCCTGAACAAGTACGACGCCTTCACGAAGAAGCCGTCGCTGTTCCGCTGGAGGTCGCCGAAGCGGAAGGCCCGGGGCTCGTCCATCACACTTCCATAACCGGCGAACACCACGGTACCCGGAAGTGGCTGGTAGGAGAACAGGAAATCCCCGCGGAACACGTTCGTCGAGTAGGCGGTCGCGCGCGAGAACGATCCATCGTTGTTCCGGAAGATCAGCGGCAGGCCGGTGCGCGAGTCATCGCGAAGGTCGTCCACGTCCTGCGCGTCGTACTCGCCCACGATCCGCACGAACAAGGGCCGCGCGATCTGGTATTCGAGCTTCAACCGCGGAATGCGACGGATGCGCACCGTGCTCCCGTCGGTGCGCCGGTTGTACTTCTGCATGTTGTACGTCGCGTTCACGCGCATCTTGCCCGTTGGACGCCAGTCGCCCTCCAGCGTTCCGATCAGGATGTCGGCCGACGACCATTCGTCGAAGTTCTCGTCCTTCCCCCACACCACGAACAAGCTCGCCGACCCGTGCTTCCACTCCGGCGTGCCGATCGTCAGCACGTAATCGAGGTTGGGAAGGTCGGGCGTGCCGGTGAAGGGGATGGTGTCGAGCCCGCTCACGGGGGCCGGGACCTCGATGAAGGTGTTCGCGTAGAGATCGGGATCGTAACCGAACGTCTCGACGAGGAGCGACGCCCCCAGCGACCAGCCCCCGCGGAAGGTGGTCGTGGTGTTGAGGTGCGCCTTCTTGTCCTGCGCATCCCCACCGCGGGTGAACACGTCGTACTTCCAGGTCCCGAGCAGGTTGAGCTCGGTGCTGAAGCTCTCGACCGCCGATCCGCGCGCGCCGAACGTCGTCACCCGGTGTGAGAAGCCCGCGTTCGTCACGCCCGGCCGCGAGATGAACCCGCTGCGGGTCACGAACTCGGGGTCGATTCCCGTGAGGCTGTAACGCATGCCGAAGCGCCGGCCATTCCGCGCGAAGCGTGCGTCCCAGAGCGGCGCGTTCCATTCACGCCCGCGCTCGTTGGTGTAGCTCTGCGCCCACTGGATGCGCGCATCGTAGATCGTGCCGAAAACGAAGCGTGCGTCGGCATTGGCGACCCGATTCCAGTCCCCACCGACCACGCGGTCGGTGTAGGCGAGCCCCACGCGCGATTGCGCGCCGACGTCGCGCTGCACGCGCGCGATGGCGAACCGGGGACGATGCCCCAGCGTCGACGGCAGCTCGTCATCGGCCGCGGCGAGGAAGGCGATGTCGGTCCCCGACACCTTGCCGGCGACCTTCACCGCGCCCACGGGCTGCACGATGCGGCGCGTATAGATGAGGTTGTTCGGCGTCCGGAACTGCTCGCTGCCATCGAGAAAAAACGGGCGCTTCTCGGCGAAGAACAGCGTTTGCCGCGGGTCGAACGCGAGCTGCCCCGCGTCGGCCTCCACCTGGGAGAAATCGGGGTTCACCGTCCCGTTCATGGTGAGGTTGTTGGTGATGCCCCACCGGACGTTGCCGCCGACTTCCGGGCTCTCCGCGTCGGAGCTCCAGGTTCCATTCCCGCCGCGGACCCCGACCGTGCGCGCGGTGACCTCCGGATTCAGGTCGAGGACGAGTCCGCGACGCAGACCGGTGAGCCCTTCGATGTGTCCCGACTGCGCAAGGAACGAGGCCGCGTCCCGCTTGGCGGGAACCCACGAGTCCTCGTACCCCGAGTGCTGCACCCGCCGGAGGATGTGCAATCCCCATCGCTGCTCCGGGCGCGACTGATACCGCAGCGTCTTGAATGGAACGCGGACCTCCACCTCGTATCCGCGCTCCGTGACGCGCCCCTTGGATTGAAAGACGAAGTCCGGGTTGAGGTCGGCGCTTTCGCGCGCCACCTGTGCGGCGCTGAACGAGCCGGCCCGGGTTCCGCCCTGCTCCACCAGCGTTCCGTCGGCCTGGACGCCGAGCGGGTTCACGGCGAACACGGTCGCCTGACGACCGTCGTCGAAGGTGCCGAGCAGGATCTGGACGTGGTCGTCGGCGAAGATGCGGTCGCGATCAGCCAGCGTCGCGTGGACGGCACCGTGGGTCTCGAAGGCGCGAATGCCGAAGTGGATGGCCGTCGGCGAGTACCACACCAGCACTTCGGTGGAGTCGTGCGCCGGCACGCCGTCCACGGGCGAGAACTGCGAGAAGCCGGACAGCACCACCGCTTGCGACCACACCGGCTCGTCGAGCACCCCGTCGATCGTCACCGGCAGCTCGGCCCGCGGCGGGCGGACGGCGGTGCGATCCTCACGCCCGGAATGAACGGCGGGGGGCACCACGTTCACGGCGGTCTGGAGCTGCGCCAACAGCAGGACGTGAGCGAGCATGTCAACAAAATGGGAAGTTTTCGTGGTGTGAGCCAGCAGGACCACCCACAACTCACCAAACCCGTACACCCAAACGTCTCACGAAATTCTCTCTTGCCTCCTCGTTACTCGGCGCGTAGCATAGCGCCATTACCTCACCATGCTCACCTCTGGCATTGGACGTCGGCGCTCTCGGCCCGCGGATGCTCGCGCGCGCCGCACATCGAGCGCCCCTCGCTCTTCCACACCGCAGGAGGAAGTAATGCGACTCCCGAGTCTGCACGTATCCACATCCCCACGATCTCGGCTGCGCGCGCTGGCCGCGGTCGTGGCGCTCGTCGGCGCACCCGCGTTGGCGCAGCAGGGGACGATCGCCGGCACCGTCGTCACGGAGGGCAGCAACGCCCCCGTCGCGTCGGCCCAGGTGACCGTCGTCGGCCAGAACGTTGGCACCATCGCGGATGCATCGGGGCGGTTCCGTCTCACGTTGCCGCAGCAGCAGGCGGGCGAGGTCGAGCTCGACGTGCGCCGGATCGGGTATCGTCAGGCACGCGTGCGCGCCCAGGTGGGCGATGAGAATGTACGCGTCGTCCTCTCCGAGCGCAGCATCGATCTCGAGGCCGTCGTCACGACGGGGACCGTTGGCGCGACCGCGCGCAAGGAGCTCGGCAACGCCGTCTCGCGGATCGATGCGGCCGACGAGGCGGGGAGAGGAAGCGTGAAGTCGCTCCAGGACCTGCTGAACGGCCGGGCGGCCGGCGTGGTCATTCAACCGGCGTCGGGCGCGGTGGGGACCGGCTCGCGCATCCGCGTCCGCGGGACGGGAAGCTTCGCGCTGCGGAACGAGCCGCTCATCTACATCGACGGCGTCCGCACGAACAACGACCCGGCGAGCGGCCCCGCGAACCAGGCGTTCGGGTCGCGCTCGATCTCCCGGTTGAACGACATCAATCCCGACGACATCGAGTCGATCGAGATCATCAAGGGGCCGGCGGCCGCCACGCTGTATGGGACCGAGGCGTCGAGCGGCGTCATCCAGATCATCACCAAGAAGGGGATGGCCGGGCAGGCGCGCTGGAACCTGAACATGAAGGCGGGGGTGAACTACCTCGATGACCCGGAAGGACGATTCTGGACGAATTACCAGTGCTCGATTACGCCGCCCGCTGGCACGGTGTGCCCCGCGGCGAACGTGATCACCCTCGACATCGTCGAGCGCGAGAAGGCCGCGGGCCGCAACATCTGGCAGACCGGGCAGATGCACGACATCGACCTCAACGTCAGCGGCGGCTCGCCGACGTTCAACTATTACGTCGGGGGCGGCCTCGAGAACAGCGAGGGCGCCGAGGCGAACAACGCGGTGCGTCGTCACAGCGGCCGCGCCAACCTCACGCTGTTGCCGAGCGACAAGATCAGCATCGGCGTGAACGTCGGGTACGTGAACGGCCTCACGAAGCTCAGCCCCGAGGCCGGCTACGGCGGCCGCGTCTGGACGGTGGTGCTCGCCGACCCGCGCAATCTGTCGGACCCGGTGCGCCGCGGCTTTCACAGCGGGACGCCGGAGCAATACGACGCGCTCTATCATCTCGAGCAGCGCGTGGACCGCGTGACCGGTGGGCTCCAGCTGTCGCACACGCCGCTCCCGTGGCTGCGCCACCGGCTCAACCTCGGACTGGATCGCACGGCCGAAGAGAATCGCGACTGGGCACCGCGCATCGACGCGCTGCGCAGCACGACCTTCGGCGGCGAGGCACTCGGCTACATCGAAGTCGTGAGCCGGCGGGTGATGTACACGACGGTCGACTATGCCGCCACCGGCCAGTGGACGTTGTCGCCTTCCTTCACCACCACGACGTCGATCGGCGCACAATACTACCGCGCCGCCACGGATTCGCTCTTCGGCTCCGGTGATGTCTTTCCCGCCCCGGGCCTAACGGCGATCTCGGCGACCACCACCGGTCGCGCGACGGGACAGGACCAGTTCGCCGATGCCACGCTCGGCTTCTTCGCCCAGCAGCAGCTCGGCTGGCGCGACCGGCTGTTCCTCACCGCCGCCATCCGCGCGGACGACAACAGCGCGTTCGGGCAGAACTTCGATCGCGTCTACTACCCGAAGTTCAGCGCCAGCTGGGTGCTGAGCGACGAGCCGTTCTTCACCGTCCCGTTTCTGACGACGTTCCGTCTGCGCGCCGCGTACGGCGAGAGCGGAAAGCAGCCGGCGACGTACTCGGCCATTCGCACCTACACGCCGGCGACGGGACCCAACGATGCCGCGGCGGTGACCGCCCAGTTCATCGGCAACCCCGATCTCGGGCCGGAGCGCGGCAAGGAGATCGAGGCGGGATTCGAGGCCGGACTGTTCGACGATCGCCTCGGCATCGAGTTCACGTACTACAACAAGCGCACCGTCAGCGCGATCCTCGACCGCGAAGTGCCGCCCTCGCTCGGCATTCCGGGGACGCAGCCGTTCAACGCGGGTGAGATTCGCAACTCCGGCCTGGAGATGCTGGCGCGGGCAAAGCCGTTTTCGCGAGGGTTCTTCGAGTGGGATCTGTCGGTGAGCCTCGCGACGAACGACAACGAGGTGGTGAGCCTCGGGCCGGCGTTCGACACGTTGGCGATCGACCGCCAATGGGTGACGGCGGGGACGGCGCTTCGACACCAGGTCGGTTTCCCGGTCGGCTCCTGGTTCGAGAAGCGCGTGGTGAGCGCGCAGCTGAACGCGAACGGGATCGCGACGAACGTGATGTGCGACAACGGATCCGGCGGATCGGTGGCGTGCGCGAGCGCGCCGCTCGTCTACCTCGGTCGCACGAGCCCGGATCTGGAAGGGGCGCTCAGCAACACCTTCACGCTCTGGAAGAATCTGCGACTGTTCGCACTGGTCGACTTCAAGCGCGGCTACCACAAGCTCGATGGCAATACGCGAGTGCGCTGCGCGTTCTTCGGCGGTCGCTGCCGCGAGAACGTGTTCCCGCAGGAGTTCGATTCGCGCCGCATCGCCGCCATTCAGTCGAGCGGCACGCTCATCGACTATCTGATCGACGACGCGAGCTTCACGAAGCTTCGCGAGGTGAGCGCGACGTACACGCTGCCGGCGGAATGGGCGGCCTACGCCCGCGCGAGCAACGCGACCATCTCGCTCGCGGGACGAAACCTGTACACCTGGACCGGCTACGGCGGGCTGGAGCCCGAAGCCTTCTTCCTCGGCGGCTCGCGCGGTGGAAGCCACAGCATCTGGGAGCAGACCGTGCTGCCGCAGCTGTCGCAGTGGGTCATCTCCGTCAACCTCGGATTCTGAGAACGCAGCGCGGCGCTCGCGCTGCGCTCTCACCCTGGAGCTTTCGAGACTCGTTATGATGAATCGATACACTCACGGACAGGCGGCCGTCATGCTCATGCTCGCCGCGATGGCGGCCACGCTGACGGCGTGCGATCCGGATGACTTGTTGAACGTGGATTCCCCCAGCCGAATCCCGGCCGAGATTCTGGAGTCGCCAGGCAACGCCGAGTTGATGGTCAACTCGGCGATCGCCGACTTCGAGTGCGCGGCCGGCGCGTACTTCGTCGTGAGCGGACTGATTGGGGAGGAGCTCAAGGACGGGCTCCAGACCGCCGACCGGTATCCGTACGATCAGCGGAGCCTCACACCAGCCGATCGCCGCTATCAGGCGTTCGACTGCCAGTCCATCGGCACGTATCTGCCGTTGCAGACGGCGCGCGCCTCGACGGACCGGGTGCAACGCTACCTCGAGCAGTGGTCGGACGCCGAAGTGGCGCCGTTCAACCGCAGCAGCGGGATCGCGACGATGGCGCTGCTCGGTGGCTACTCGCGCATCTACCTCGGCGAGGGGTTCTGCACGATGGCGATCTCGTCGGTGTTCGGCAGCGAGATCACCTACGGCGGCGAAATCAGCCGCGACTCGGTGTTCTCGCAGGCCGAAGCCAAGTTCACGCAGGCGATCGCCGCGGCGACGGCACCGGGGGATAGCCTGCGTCGCCGTGCGGCATTGCTCGGGCGGGCCCGCGCGCGCCTCAATCTCGGCGACTTCGCCGGCGCGAGAGCCGATGCGTCGCTGATCCCGGCCGGATTTGCGTACAACGGCACGGCGTCGACGACGAATAGCCGCCGTGAGAACCGCATGTGGGCCCAGAACAACCCGAACACCGACGCCACGCTCGTCGACACGCTGTACGTCAACAGGAATGATCCTCGCATCGTGGTCTCGCCGCCGCCCCCGAGCGGGCCGACGACGGTGACCGGCGTGGCGCGCTACCGTCAGACCAAGTTCGCGAACGCCTCGGCGCCCATTCCGATCGCGCGATACGAGGAGGCACAGCTCATTCTCGCCGAAGCGGAACTGGAGGTCGGGACCGCCGCGCAGGCGCTGATCCACCTCAACACCGTTCGCGCGCGAGGCAATCAGGGCCCGCTGGTGTCGGTCGACCCGGCGACGATTCGTGCCGCGATCATCGAGGAGCGCCGGCGCGAGCTCTTCCTCGAGGGGCATCATCTCGGTGACATCGTCCGCTACGACATTCAGCTCCAGCCAGCCGCTGGCACACCGTACCATGGCAGCGGAACGTACGGCACGCGCACGGGCAGCACGGCGTGCATGCCCCTGCCGAACAACGAGCGGTTGAACAATCCGAACGTGCCGGATAACCCCTGAACCCCGGGGGTCGAAGGGATCAAGGGATCGAGGGATCAAGGGGATGGATAGGCGACGGGCGCGTGCTTTCGCACGCGCCCGTCGCTCATCTGATGATGCGCGGCGGCAGTATCGCCGCGCCTTTCCATCCCCTCGATCCCTCGATCCCTCGATCCCTCGATCCCTCAGCTCTTCCTAAGTCTCCGCTCCAACTCCGCGCTCGGCCGCGCCATCACCGTCTGAGCGCGCTCGACGAGCGCGCGCCCGGGCGGGCCGCCCCGCGCGCGCCGCACGTGCCGACGGCGCGTCCAATCCACCGGGACCACGACGCTTCCGCGCGCCCGGCTGTACCACGCCGCCAGCGCCGCGGCCTCGTGGAGATCGCGCGAGGGCGGAGCGCCCTCCTGTGACCATCGCATCACGACGTGCGCGCCGGTGACGTCGCGCGCATGCAGCCACACCTCATCCGGCTTCGCGATGTCGTACGTCAGCTCATCGTTGGCCCGCGCGCCGCGACCGACGAGCACGTCGATCCCGCCGGACGTCCGGTACGACTTGTAAGGAAGCCGAGCGCCCGTCGACTTGCTGGCCGACGCCTTGGAGCGCGGCGCACGGGTGCCTTCGGCGCGGGACACGGATGGATTCGACTCGAGCGCGGCAATGCGCGCTGGCAGCCGCTCCAGGCCCCGCTCCATCGCGCGCGCCTCCTTGAACAGCCGCTCGGCGAGCGCGACGGGAGATTCATGCGCGTCGTCACCGCGGGGAACGGGCGCTTTCGTTCCGTCGGCCAGGGTGACGGCGGCGGGCACCTCCGCCTCGGCGCCTAACGCCATGAGCGCGTTGGCGATGCCCCGCAGACGCGGCGCCTCACGCGCCCGCTCGAGCTCGCGCCGCATGCGCGCGATCGCCTTCGACGTGCGATCGTCCGGCGCCGCCGCGGTGGCTGCGTCCACCGCGCGCGGCATGATCAGCGAAGCGATCGGTTCGCCATCGCACAGCGCAAGTGGAAAGACGACATCACCGCAGCGGGTGGCGGCGGCGGGCGGCAGTGAAAGAATCACGTGATAGAGCTCGACGGCCAGCTCGGGGCGCGCCAGCATCGCATTGGCCACCGGCGGACTCATCCACCGACCTCGAAGCAGGGCGGCTTCATCGCGCGCGGCCACCGCGGCGCGGAGTGACGGATCATCGAGAACGGGCCGGGGAGAGGCGATCGGGGGCAGCGGGACACCGATCGAGGCGAGTGCGTGCCGGCCGTCACGGATGCGCGCACCGCGCGCGTTGGGGACGAAGCTGACCTCGATGTCGCCCACCTTCGACGGAGAGCCGCGGAACTTTCCTCGGCGCTCACACCGTACGATGAGTCGGCGCTCGTCGGTGGGCGCATCCACGTCGAGAATCGTCCATCCGCGCAACAGCTCGCCCGTCGGCTCCCCGGTCGCCTCGCACACGGCGAGACGGCGAACATCGAACGCGACGGGGCCGCTTCCCTCGCACCACACCGTCAACGCGCGCGCGGCGTGATCGGCGTGGCAGGCGACGATTCGCTGGCCGCGCCACCGGTCGCCGAGCTCGCGCGCGACGTAGTGCGTGGTGAGACTATCCATCGTCGCGCGCGTTTGACACGCGCCGACGATGCCCGTAGCTTCACGCCGTGTCAACGCCAGCTCATCGCTCGTCGTCGCTCGGCGGGCGACGATCTCCGGCGCGCACGTGATCGGTTCATGCGCGACATCGCTTGCATCGCGCTCGGCTCGAACCTCGGCGACCGCTGTGCGCACCTGGCGCACGCGCGCGCCGCGCTGGCGGCGCTGCCCACGTCGCGGCTCCTCGGCGTGAGCTCCATTGAGGAGACGGTGCCCCTTGGTGGCCTGGCCCAGGGCCTCTACTTGAATCAAATGGTCGCCCTCGAAACGTCGCTCGAGCCGCACGCGCTGCTGTGGGCGCTGCATCGTATCGAGCGCGATGCGGGCCGAGCGCGCGGCGAGCGCTGGGCGGCTCGCACCCTGGATCTCGACATCGTGACGTTCGGCGAGCGCAGGGTGAACGCGCCCGATCTCACCATTCCACACCCGGGGCTGGAGAGCCGAGCGTTCTGGCGGCGGGAGCTGGCCGAGCTGGGAGCGTCCGCGTGAGCGGCGCCGAGAAGCGCAAGCCGCTGACCATCCGCGACATCATCGAGCTGAAGAGAGCGTCGCAGAAGATCGTCATGGTCACGGCGTACGACGCGTTGTTCGGCCGCCTCGTCGATGAGGCCGACGTCGACATCGTGCTCGTGGGCGATTCGCTCGCCCACGTCGTGCAGGGACGCGACTCCACGCTCCCGGTGACCCTCGGCGACATGATCTACCACGGGCGCGCGGTGCGACGTGGCGTGACTCGCGCTCTCCTCGTCATCGACATGCCGTTCCTGACCTATCAGGTCAGCGAAGACCAGGCATTGCTCAATGCGGGTCGCGTGATGCAGGAGACTGGCGCGCAGGCGGTGAAGCTCGAGGGCGGAGATGAGCGGATCGCCCGCGCGATCGAATCGCTCACCGGCATCGGCGTGCCGGTGATGGCCCACCTCGGCTTCACCCCGCAATCGGTGCATGCGCTCGGTGGGCCGCGTGTGCAGGGGAGAGGAGAGGATGCCGCGGACCGCCTGTTAACCGATGCGCGGAGGGTCGAGGCCGCTGGTGCGTTTGCGCTCGTCCTGGAGCTCATGCCGGCCGCGGTCGCGCGCCGCGTGACGGAGAGCCTCACGATTCCCACGATCGGCATCGGCGCGGGTGTGGGATGCGACGGGCAGGTGCTGGTGCTTCCCGACCTGCTCGGCCTCAACGACCGGTTTCGCCCGAAGTTCCTCAAGCCGTACGCGAATCTGGCGGGGGACGTCCGGAAAGCGGTGTCGGCCTTCCGCGACGAAGTCCGGGCGGGAGCGTATCCAGATGATCAGCACAGCTTCTGAGATGCGACGCCTAACGCGCATCGCCGAGGTGCGCGAAGCGGTTGGCGAGGTGCGCGCCCGCGGCCGGCGCATCGGCTTCGTGCCCACCATGGGCTACCTCCACGAGGGGCACTTGCGGCTCGTCGACGAGGCGCGTCGCCACGCCGATCTCGTCGTCATGAGCATCTTCGTCAACCCGCTTCAGTTCGGCCCAGCCGAGGATCTGGCCCGGTATCCGCGCGACCTCGATGGCGACGCCGCGAAGGCGAGCGCGCGAGGGGTCGACCTTCTCTTCGCACCCGACGGCGCCGAGATCTACCCGGAGCAACCGCGTGTCGTCGTGACGCCGCGCGCACTGGCGGCACGCTGGGAAGGAGCGGCCCGTCCCGGTCACTTCGAGGGCGTGCTCACCGTCGTGGCGAAGCTGCTCAACATCGTGCAGCCCCATGTCGCGGTATTTGGCCAGAAGGACATCCAGCAGGCCCTCCTCGTTCGAGCCATGGTGGAGGATCTCGACATCCCGGTCGAAATCGTCGTGGCTCCGACGGTGCGAGAGCCCGATGGACTCGCCATGTCGAGTCGCAACAGTTACCTGGATGCGCCGTCTCGCGAGCGCGCGCTCGCGCTTTCCCGTGCGCTCCGGGCCGTCGTGAGCGCTCACGCGGCAGGCGAGCGGAGCGCCGCCGCGCTGGAAGCCATGGCGCGTGCGCATCTCGCCCAGCACGGCATAACGGAAGTGGACTATGTCGCGGTCGCCCACCCCCGCACGCTCGAGCCCCTCGTCCAGGCGGACGCAGGCACGATCGTCGCCGTGGCGGCGCGCGTGGGCCGCACGCGTCTGATCGACAACATGATCCTGGGTGCTGCATGAGCTGGAACGCGGTGGTGGCAGCGCTGGAGGACGGCGTCACGTTCCGTTCGCGCGTGAGCGTGTATCTTCACCCGCTCGCGGGCCGTCCGATCCTGTGGCACGTGCTGCATTCGCTCTCGCGCGTGACGCCGCCGCCCGACGACATCCGGATTCTGCACGCGTCAGATACCGCCGTGGCGCTCCCCGCCGGCCTGTCGGTTCCCCTGGACCTGCAGCCGGTGGATTCCGGCGCCGAACTCGTGTCGTTGCGGGCTGCGGTCACTCCGCCGGGGATGCGAGCATTGCTCGACGGGGCCGCCGCGCTCGTCACACCGGCCACGATCGCGCGCGCCTTGCGCGCGGCGGAGACGGGAGTCGCGGCGCTGCTCGACCGGCGGGATGAGCTTCCCCCGCTGCTGGTCGGAGGCGAGGGACCGGCGCTGGCGTCGGCGGATGATCCTCGACGGCCCAGCGGAGCGCATCGCGTTCCCCCGACGTCCGACGACGAGCTCATCCGGATCACCGACCGCCACGCGCTGTCCGACGCCTCGGTGGCCATTCGCGATCGCCTCATCCGCGAGCACGAGGCGAATGGTGTGACCTTCGTCCTGCCCGCGACGACGTGGATCGACGCCGACGTGCGCATCGGCCCCGACACGCTGATCTATCCGGGGACCGTGATCGAGGGGGCGACCGACATCGGGTCGGAGTGCGTCATCGGTCCCTACTCGCGGATCGTCGAGTCGCGAATCGGCCGCGGCGCGGAGCTCAAGGGATGGAACTACGTCGCGCGTACGACGATCAGGAATCACGCGGTGTTGGAGCCCTATGTTCGCCGCGGATTCGATTGAGCTCCCGTCGTGGGCGCGGGTGAATGACAAGCGCCGCGCTCACATCGCCCGTGTCACGGCACTGCTCGATCGCTGGGCCGGCGAGCTGCGCATCTCGTCCGAGGAAGCACGTGCGTGGCACGACGCAGGCGTGCTGCACGACGCCCTGCGCGATGCACCGGAGGCGGAGCTGCGCGCGCTGGTGCGCGACCCATCGCTGCCGACCCAGATTCTGCACGGCCCCGCGGCGGCGGAGCGACTCGCGCGCGACGGCGAATCCCGCGCCGACGTGCTCGAGGCCATCCGGTGGCATACGGTGGGGAATGGTGCGTGGGCGCGCACGGGCCGCGCGCTCTACATGGCCGACTTTCTCGAGCCGGGCCGCTCCTTCGCTCGCGCCGATCGCGCGTTCCTGGCATCGCACCTGGTCCATGATTTCGACGGCGTGTTTCGGCAGGTCGTGCGACAGCGCCTCGAGTGGTCGCTCCGCGAAGGAAACAGGCTCTATCCGGAGACGGTCTCCCTGTGGAACGACGTCGCCTGATTCGTCGTGGCGCTGCGATCGCGGGGGTGCTCACGCTGGCGGCAGTCGTCGTCCTCGCCTTGCGCGACCCGTCGACGCGCGCGCCACAGGCGGTGCGCCAGCGGGTGGATGCCGAAGCGCCGGCCGGGGTGCGCATTCGGGTGGAGGTGCTCAACGCCACGCGCGTTCGCGGGCTCGCGCGGCGCGCGACCATGCACCTGCGCGACCGCGGGTTCGACGTCGTTACCGTCGGCACATCGCGGGAAGCCCGTGACAGCACCGTGGTGCTCGACCGGTCGGGCCATCCCGACTGGGCCGCCCTCGTCGCGAAGGCGTTAGGCGGCGCCCGCGTGGAACAGGCGCGAGACAGCTCACGCTACCTGGATGTGACCGTCCTCATCGGGGCGTCGTGGAGGCCGCCGGCCGAGCCGTTCTACCCGTAGCTGCCCGCATGCAGCGGCGATGTCGACGCCGCGACTCTTCCGAATCGCCACTTCCACCCCCGCCCGCCGCAGCTCCCGGGCGAACGCCACCGTCCGCTCGCGCGGCGTCGGACGGAACTCCATCGCGCCGCCGGGATGCAGCGGGATGAGGTTCACGAACGCGCCGCAGTCCTTGGCGAGCCGCGCCAGCTGCAGCGCGTGCTCGACCGCGTCATTCACCCCGCCGAGCAGGACGTACTCGAAGGTCACACGGCGGTCGAACGCGCGAGCGGCGTCGATCACCTGTGCCAACGGATACTTCACGTTGATGGGCATGAGCTCCCGGCGCAGCGCATCCGACGGGGCATGAATCGAGATGGCGAGGCGGAACTGCTCGGGTCGCGCCGCCAGCGCCTCGATCCCCGGGAGCACGCCGACCGTCGAGACCGTGATGTGCCGCGCCCCGATTCCCATCCCATTGGGCGCGTTGAGAATGGTGAGGACGGGATCCACCGCCTTCCAGTTCATCATCGGCTCGCCCATCCCCATGAACACGATGTTCGTGATCGCGATCGGGGGATCGAGCAGCCGCATCTCGCGCACCTGCGCCGCGATCTCCCACACTGCGAGGTTTCGCGCGAAGCCCATGCGCCCGGTCGCACAGAACGCGCACTGGAGCGCGCATCCCGCCTGCGAGGAGATGCACAACGTCGTGCGATTGCCCTCGGGAATGGCGACGCTCTCGATCGCCTCGCCGTCGGATAGCCGGAAGAGAAACTTCTCGGTGCCGTCCGTGGAGCGCTGGCGCGCGGCGATCTCGAGCCGGGGGATCGTGAACTGCTGGGCGAGCCGCTCGCGGAACGCGCGAGGCAGCTCGGACATGGCGTCGAAGGTGGGGGCGGGGCTCGTCCACAGGCGTCGCGTCACCTGTGCGGCGCGATACGCCGGCTCGCCCTCGGCGAGGGCGAACTCGCGAAGGATGCGCTCCGCCTCGTCAGGCACCAGGTCCAGGAGGTTGGTCGTGTCGGTCACGGATACGTTGCGTTGATCGTGAATTGATACACCGGACCGATTCCATCGACGCCTTCCTCGCGCGCGACGCCGACGACGTACTTGTCGTAGTGCACCCCGACCCCCAATCGCGGCCGCCACGGGCCGCCCTCCCATCGCACCGTGCGCGCGAGTCCCAGCCGAAGCGCCAACGGGCCGCTGCGTCCCGAGGCGAACACGAACTCCAGCCGCTCGTCGGGCTCGGTGAAGTCGACCGAGAGCCCCGCCCGAGCCTCCCGAATCGTGGACCCGCCCCAGACGCGCAAGTCGCCGGCCACGTGGATGGTGGTACGCTCGTCTCCCGTTTGGGCTGGCCGCCACAGGAAGGACGCGACCCCGATGCGGGCGTCGCGCCAGAGGCTGTCGAGCATCAGCCCGCCGTCGACGGCCACGGCCGTGCGACGCGCGCCAGCGGCGGATCCGGTGCGCGCACGCAGGGATAACCCGACAGAGACGTTGCGGGTGTTCCGCCGCGCGGCAGACACGGAGACCATCGCGGTTCCGTAGCTGGCGTCGCCCTCGGAAACGTCCGGGCTCGTCGTCGTCATCCCGATGTCATCGACCGCCCAGCGGGCGGCCGAGAGTCCGATGACGATGCGTTCGGAGAGCGAGTGCGACGCCGTCAGCAGCTGCGCGCTCACCGCTTGCGCCTCCGGCGTCTGGAGTGCCGCCGCGCCCAATCGAAGCCGGGCGCCGGCGACCACCACCAGCGTCGCGGGGTTCCCCAGGCCATCGGCGAGATCGGTCCCGAGGGCAGCGGGGCGGTCCAGCGCCGCGAGCGGGAATTGCAGAAGATCACGGCCAGGCACGCGCTGCGCGCCGGCGACCGCAGGGACAAGCGCCGCGATCGCGAGCGCGAAAGTCAAGTGGCGCATGCACTTCGACAATACCTGACGGTTGCCCCGACGTCAAGAAAACGCTTCCCGCTCGCCCGTGCGACGTATAGATTCCCTTCTTTCAATCCAAGGCTCGTGGAGCGTCCGTGCTGCTGACTGAGCTGCTCACCGTGGACCGGATCCGGGTCCCGCTCGGCAGCCGAACGAAGAACGACGTCTTGCGCGAGCTGGTCGAGCTCGCGGCGACGCGTCGTAATGCTGACTCGGTGGACTCGATGCTCGCCGCCGTGCGCGAGCGAGAGCAGGTGCTGAGTACGGGCATCGGTGGAGGCGTGGCGATACCACACGGAAAAACACCGCACGTCGACCAGCTCATGCTCGCGGCGGGCGTCGCGCCGACCGCGATCGACTTCGACGCTCTCGACGGGCAGCCGGTCCGCCTCTTTTTTCTCCTGGTTGGCCCCGAGAGCGCCTCGGGTGCCCACGTGAAAGCGCTCAGCCGCATCTCGCGACTGCTGCGACGAGATCGCCTCCGCATGGACCTCCTGGCCTCGACGGCGCCCGAGGCTTTTCTCGACGTCATTCGGCGGTCGGAGGCCGCGTGAGCTCCCGACGATGGATGCCGCCCGCACTGTGGGCGGCGTTGATTCTCGTCCTGACGTCGATTCCCTCGCCACCCGAAACGCCGGGCGGTCTCCCGCATTTGGACAAGGTCGTGCACTTCGCCCTCTACGCCGGTCTCGGCTGGCTCGTCGCCCGCGCCCTGCGCACGCGCCGTCCTCGAACTCTCGCGAGCGCGCTTCTCGCCATCGCCCTTTTCGCGGGTTTCGATGAGTGGCATCAGCGATTTTTCGGCCGCGATCCCGGCGTCCCCGACTGGATCGCCGACGTGATCGGCGCCTCGGCTGGCGTCATGGCTGCCGCACGCGCACGTGACCGGGAGGCCACCCTGTGACGTCGGAGCATCCCTTTGCCGTCCGGCACCGCACCCATCTCGCTGGCTCACTGCGCGGCGCGGATGCGGGCGCCACCGTCCGCCTCGGAGGATGGGTCCACCGTCGGCGCTCCCTCGGCGGCATCGTGTTCCTCGACCTGCGCGATCGCGCCGGGATCGTACAGGTTTCCTTCGACCCGCGGTCGGCTGCGCAGCCGCTCATCGATGCCGCGGCCGCACTCGGGGCGGAGACGGTCGTGCTGATCGAAGGCGAGGTCGTCACGCGCCCCGACGCCATGCGCAACGCCGATCTTCCGACAGGCGACGTGGAAGTGCGCGCGACCAGCCTCCGTGTCGTCGGGCCGGCGGTCACGCCGGCGATTCCCGTCGCGCGCGGGAAGGGCGAAGTGCTGCCGGCGGAGGAGCTGCGTCTGCGGCATCGGCATCTGGACCTCCGGCGCCCCGAGCTTCAGCGCAACATCATCCTGCGCCACCGGCTCATGCAGGCCACTCGCCGGTACTTCGATGCGCTTGGGTTCCTCGAGGTGGAGACGCCGATCCTCACCAAGCCCACCCCCGAAGGGGCGCGCGACTACCTCGTGCCCAGCCGGGTGCACCGCGGTGAGTTCTACGCGCTGCCGCAGTCGCCGCAGCTCTACAAGCAGCTGCTCATGATCTCCGGGTTCGATCGGTACTTTCAGCTCGCGCGGTGCTTTCGCGACGAGGATCTGCGAGCCGACCGCCAGCCGGAATTCACGCAGATCGATGTCGAGGCCGCGTTCGTGGGGGCGGAGGACGTCATGAACGCCGCCGAGGGGCTCGTGCAGGCGCTGTGGCGTGAGGGAGGCCACGAGGTCGACATCCCCTTCCCGCGGATGAAGTACGCCGACGCCATGGAGCGGTACGGATCGGACAAGCCCGACCTCCGGTTCGGGCTTGAGATCGAGGATTTCACCGACGCCTTTCGGGGCGCCGACTTCGCCATCACGCGTGATGCGATCGCCAAGGGCGGTCGCGTGCGCGGCATTCGCATTCCGGGTGGCGCCGCCCTCTCGCGCAAACAAGTCGACGAAGTGGAATCCGCGGCGAAGACACTCGGCGCGGCAGGTGTGCTTCGTCTCAAGGGGCAGGGCGGATCGCTCGAGGGTGGTCCGGCGAAGTTCCTCACACCGGCGGCGGTCGAGCGCATCGCGGCGCGTGATGGGGAGCTGCTGCTGATGGTGGCAGGCCCCGACCACGTGTCGAGCCCCGCGCTCGACCGCGTTCGCCACGAGGTCGCTGCGCGACTGAACCTCGTCCCGCAGGGCAGGAACGCGTTTCTCTGGGTCGTGGATTTTCCGCTGTTCGTGCGGGATCCGAAAACGGGTGAGCTTCAGTCGGTCAATCACCCGTTCACGGCGCCACACCCGGACGACGAGCACCTTCTCGAGAAGGCGCCCGAGCGCGTGCGCTCCCTCGCCTACGATGTGATTCTCAACGGGACGGAGCTCGGCGGGGGCAGCATCCGCATCGGCGATCCGCGCGTACAGAGCCGCGTGTTCGCGCTCCTGGGGCTCGACGAAGCGACGGCGGAAGCGCGCTTCGGTTTCCTTCTCGAGGCGCTGCGCGCCGGCGCGCCGCCCCACGGTGGAATCGCGTTCGGATTCGACCGTATCACGATGCTGCTTGCCGGTGCGGAGTCGTTGCGGGATGTGATCGCGTTCCCCAAGACGACGAGGGCGGCCGCGCTGTTCGAGGGAGCGCCGGTGGCCGTGCGGCCAGAGGAGCTTCGCGAGCTGCACATCACTCTGGACGGAGGGGCTGGTTGAGCGACGACAGCGTAACGCACCGACTCTCCACCGAGGGCGTGGACCTCCTCACGCTCGCCGGCGTGAACGACGCCAATCTCATCGAGCTGTCACGCCTCACGGGGGCGAAGGTCTCGCTGCGCGGCGACACGCTGACGATGAACGGCCCGGTGGAGATCGTGGAGCGCGCGGCGTCGCTCGCGCAGCGGATGATCGACCAGGCGAAGCAACAAATGCGGCTCAGCGCCGACGACGTGCTCCGCCTGAGCGAGGACGGCGGAGCCGGCACCCGGGACGACGGCCCGGACATGCCCGATGGGATGCGCATCGTGCTGCCCGGCGTCCGGCGGGTGGTGCAGCCGAAGACGCCGGGACAGGCGCGCTACCTGCAGCTGATTTCCGATCACGACATCGTCATCGGGATTGGCCCCGCGGGAACGGGCAAGACGTATCTCGCCGTCGCGATGGCGGTCGATGCGCTCACGCGGAAGCGCGTGCGGCGCATCGTGCTGGCCCGTCCGGCGGTCGAGGCCGGTGAGAGCCTCGGGTTCTTGCCGGGCGACATGCAGGCGAAGGTCGACCCGTACCTCCGTCCCCTCTACGACGCGCTGGATGACATGATGCCTCCTGAGCGCGTGCAACGCTCGCTCGAGACGCGGGTGATCGAGATCGCCCCGCTCGCCTACATGCGTGGACGCACGCTGTCCGATGCGTTTGTGATCCTTGACGAGGCGCAGAACGCGACGTCAGCACAAATGAAGATGTTCCTTACGCGCCTCGGGGTGAACTCGAAGGCCGTGATCACTGGCGACAAGACACAGATCGACTTGCCGTCCCGGGAGCAGTCGGGGCTGCTGCAGGTGGAGCGCATTCTCCACGCAATCGAGGGGATCGGGTTTCACTACTTCAACGAGTCCGACGTCATTCGGCATCGCCTCGTGCGAGAGATCATCAAGGCGTACGCGAAGGACTCGGGAACGGAGTGACCGTGGCCCTACGTGATCAGTGGCGGCGACTGACGTCGCCCGAGGTTCCCCTCGGGCGCGGGGATCGCGCGCTCTATCACGCGGGGCGCATCGCCCTCCTGATCGCCCTGGCGATCGCGACGTACGCCGCGTTCCCCTCGTCCCCGGCCGTCGAGTCGCCGGTGTTCGAGGTGGGCGCGGTGGCGACCGACAACGTCATCGCGCCATTCGCGTTCCGCGTGCGCAAGGCCGCGGCCGACCTGCAAAAGGAGCGCGACGAGCTGGCCGCAACCGGCAAACCCATCTTCGTCTACTCGTCGGCCGCGCTCGACTCCTCGGTCCGCTCGCTCGAGACGATCTTCCGTGAGATCTCCCGCGCGGTCGAGGACGGCGATCCAAACGCGGCGGCCGCGCGCGTTCGACAGGCGGCGGCCCGGCATGGGGTCACGCTGACCGACGCCGAGGCGGGATACCTCACCTTTCGGGGCCGGCGCCTCGCGATGCGCGATGGGTTGGAGCGCGTGCTGCGGCGGTGGCTGGCACAGGGGATCGCCTCCAGCGGTGCGACAGACGAGGTTCGCGGCGAGGCCATCGTCCGACGCAATGGCGACGAGCGCACCGTCCTCGCCGACAGCATCGGAACGTTCGCCAATCTCATCGCGCGGGCGCGGCAGTTCCATCCCGACCCCAGCTCGTCGATCGGCGACGGCCTCTACTACAAGCTGCTGAGCGCGCTGTTTCGTCCCACCATCGTGCTGGATCGCGCCGCGACCGATGGGCGGCGGCAGGAGCTTCGCGCGTCGGTGAGTGAATGGCGATACGAGGTTCGGGAGGGGGAAAAGATCGTTGGCGAGCACGAGGTCGTGGGCCGGGAGGAACACGACAAGCTCCGCGCGCTCCAGGCCGAGATGGAACGCCGCACGGGCGGGGAACGCGCCGTCGGTCGAGTCCTCGGCTCCGTGCTCTACAACGCGCTCGTGCTCACGATCTTCGGCATCACGATCGTGCTGTTCCGCCCGCAGCTGTATCGCTCGTACCGCGCGCTGGCCCTGCTGACCCTGCTGTTCGCGGTGGTGATCGTGGCGGCGTCGGTATTCGGGCACCTGCGCCCGCCGCGGCCGGAGCTGGTGCCCATCGCGCTGGCGGCGGTGATGCTCACCATCCTCTTCGACGCCCGCATCAGCCTGATCGCGGCGATGATTCTCGCCGTGCTCGTGGGCGGGCAGGGGGTGTTCCGCGGGACGAACGCGCTCTTTCTCGGCCTGGTGGGCGGCGCGGCAGCGGCGATCAGCGTGCAGGTCCTCCGGCGCCGCGAGCAGATCGTGTACGCGGTGCTCACGATCTTCGGCGCGTTCGTCCTCGCCGATCTGGCGTTAGGCCTCATCCTCGACTGGCCGCCGAGGGACATCCTGGTCAGCATCATGTGGGGGGGCGCGAATGCCCTCGGCTCGGTGGCGCTGGCGATGTTCCTCCTGCCGGTCGCCGAGCGCCTCACGGGGATCACGACCGACCTGACGCTGCTCGAGTACTCGAACTTCAATCATCAGCTGCTGCGTCGCCTGATGATGGAAGCGCCGGGCACCTTCGACCACACGATGCGCATGGCGAACCTGGTCGAGGCGGCCTGCAATGCGATCGGCGCCAACGGGCTGCTCGGCCGCGTGGGCACGTACTTCCACGACATCGGCAAGCTGAGTCGCCCGCAATTCTTCGTCGAGAACCAGCCGAAAGGGCGCAACCCGCACGACAAGCTCAAGCCGGGCGCGAGCGCGCAGATCATTCGCGCCCACATTCGCGAAGGGCTCGAGCTCGCCGCCGAGCACCGCATTCCGCGCGCGATCGCATCGTTCATTCCCGAGCATCACGGGACGCTCTCGATCTCGTACTTCCTCGAGAAGGCGAGGGAGCGTGATACGGAGCCCAACATCGTGGAGTTCACCTACCCGGGCCCCACCCCGCAGAGTGCCGAGACGGCGGTGTGCATGCTGGCCGACGGCGTGGAAGCATCGGCGCGGGTGCTTTCCGATCCCACGCCGGAGAAGATTCGCGAGGTGATCGACCACATCGTCCGGATGCGCATCGACCAGGGGCAGCTGCGTGACGCCCCGCTGACGCAGCGCCAGATCGAGATCGTGAAGGATGCATTCGCGCGGGTACTCACCGGCAAGTACCACTCGCGCATCGATTACCCGGTCCGGAGCGGGGGCGTGACATCGGAGTTCGCGTCGGCATGAGCATCGCGGTCCACGTGTCCGCTGACGGCGTGCGGCTCCCGCTCGCGCGGGCGCGCGTGAGCGCGATCGCGCGGCGCGTGCTCGCGTCCGAGGGCGTGCGGGAGGCCATCGTCTCGATCACCTTTCTCGGGACCCGCGGCATGGCCGCGCTCAACCGCAAACACCTCGGCCACCGCGGCGCCACCGATGTCATCTCGTTCGGCTTCCGCGAGTCGACTCGCCGGGGACCGGTGATCGGCGACGTCTACATCGCGCCGGACGTCGCGCGCGCCAACGCGAAGCGGCACGACGCCAGTGTGCGAGAGGAGCTCGCCCGGCTGGTGGTGCACGGCCTGCTGCACGTGCTCGGGTACGACCACGCCGATGACGACTCGCGCGTCGCCTCTCGCATGTGGCGGCGCCAGGAGCGCCTGGTGGCGCGCGTCGTCGAGGAGGCGATCGCGTGAGGCCGGGCGCGCTCACGATCGCGCTCGTGGCGGCGGTGTTCGGTATGCTCTGGGCCGCCGCCGACGGCGCGCTTCTCGCGCTCGAGCCTCCACGCGAACGGGGCGAGGGGCCGACAGTGGCCGGCATGGGCGCGCGCAGCCGGGCGCACCGCGCCCTGTCCTTCGCGCGCATTGCCGCGCAGCTCACGGCGGCCATCGCCATTACCTACGCACTGGGCATTCACCGCGCCGTGTTTCCCGTCGCGCTCGTCAGCGGGCTGGTCGTCGGGTTCGCGACGATGATGCTGCTCGAGACCGCGCCCCGCGCTGTTGGCGAGGCGGCGGGCGCGCGGATGCTCGCCACGCTGCGGCCGATGGTCAAGCTGGCCGAAGCGTTGTTTGCGCCGATCGTCATGCTCGGCCAGCGCGCCGAGGCACGGCTGTATCGCGCGTTCCCGCCGGAGGAGGTCGACAATGGCGGCGACTCGCCTGAGCAGTTGGGCGAGCGCGAACGCGATCGCGACACGCCGCTGCCTCGCGACGAGCCCGGCATCCTCCGCGGCGTCTTCTCGCTCGGCGAGACGGAAGTGCAGGAGGTGATGGTCCCGCGCGTCGACATCATGGCGGTCGAGCGGGGGGCGCCCTGGTCCGAGGTCATGGATCGTGTGCTCAGCTCGGAGCACGCGCGTCTGCCCGTGTACGATGACACGATCGACCACATCGTCGGCATCCTGTACGCCAAGGACCTGCTGCCGATCGTGCTCACGAGACGCGCGCCGGACGACGGTTGGCCGGCGCTCATTCGGCCCGCGACGTTCGTGCCGGCGTCGAAGATCATCGAGCAACAGCTGCGCGACTTTCGCGCGACTGGGACGCACATCGCCATCGTCGTCGATGAGTATGGCGGCACGGCCGGGCTCGTCACCATCGAAGACATCCTCGAGGAGATCGTCGGCGACATTCGCGACGAATACGACGTCGAGGAGGCTCCGATCGAGGAACAGGAGGGGCGGCGCTTCTGGGTCTCGGGCCGCGTGTCGCTCGACGACCTGTCAGCGGCGCTCGGCCATCGCTTCGAGCGGGAGGATGTCGCGACCGTTGGGGGGCTCATCTTCCAGGCCCTCGGCCGGGTGCCGCGCGCCGGCGAGGAGCTCACGCTGGATGGGTTCCGGATCGTCGTCGAGCGCGTGACGCGACGGCGGATCGAGCGCGTGTATTTCGAGCGCCTCGAGGCGCTCGCGGGGCGTGAAGGATGATTGCGGAGCTCGCCCTGGTCCTCGCGCTGGCGGCGGTGGCGACGATCACCGCTGGCGCTACGTCGCTGCGGTCGGTGGGACGCATGTGGCTGCGACGGTGGATCGACCAGCGCCTCGCCGGCGCGGTCGGGGACGAGGAAGCGCTCGATCGCCAGCAACGCTTGCTCGAGGCGGCGACAGCCGCAACCGCGTGGGTCGTCGCGCTCGCGGGCGTGGCCCTCGCCCTGTCGAGCGAGGCGCGCCCCGGACGTCTGGCGATCGAGGCCTTCGTCTTCGTCCTCGCGCTGCTGGTCGTCGGGCAGCTCCTTCCGCGCGCGATCGCGCGGCGCCGCGCGTCGCGCATGCTGCCGGTTCTCATGCCCGTGTTACGATCGGTGTCGGTCGTGCTCTGGCCCTTCGTGCGTGCCGCGCACGCGCTGGCGCGCCCGTTCGCGCGCCAGGCTGGCGGCACGGTTGAGGAGGACTCTCGCGAGGAAGAGATCGAGGATCTGTTGCGCGAGGGTGAGCTCGAGGGAATCGGCGAGCACACCGAGACCGAGATCATTGCCGGCGTCGTCCGCTTCGGGGAAAAGCCCGTCGCCGAGGTCATGACCCCGCGAACCGCGATCTTCGCGGTCGACGAGGCGACGCACCCGCGCGAGATGGCCCGACTCATCGCGCAGGCGGGGTACAGCCGGGTGCCGGTGTATCGCGGGTCGATCGACGAGATCGTCGGGATGGTTCACGTCTTCGACGTCCTGAAGACCCGTGGTGAGGAGGCGCCCGAGCTGCGGCCGGTCGTCCATGCCCCGTCGACGAAGCGATGCAACGAGCTCCTGTTCGAGATGCTGCGCGAGCGGCAGCACCTCGGCATCGTGCTGGATGAGTACGGGGGAACCGCCGGTCTGGTCACGCTGGAAGATCTTCTCGAGGAGCTCGTGGGCGACATCCGGGACGAGCACGACGAGCCCGTGCCCGCACGATCGTCACAACCGGAGCGCGCGATGATCGCCGACGGCAGCGCCCCGATCGTCGACGTCTTGTCGCGCCTCGGCGTGGCGGTGCCGGATGACGTCCCCACCGATCGCCCGCTGGGCGGCGTGCTCGCGCGCGCACTCGGCCGCGTGCCGGTGGTTGGCGAGCGATTTCACGTCTCCGGACTCGAGATCACGATCGTGGAAGCGGAGCCCGCGCGCGTGACTCGGATGCTCGTGACGCCGGCGGGGGCGAGCGCACCGGTCGCGCTCGAGCTGCCCCGCTGACGTGCGTGCGCTCGCCGTCTTCGCACGGCTCTTCCCCTTCGTCGTCGCGTTTCTCCGCGATCGCAAACGCTTCCTGCTGATCGGCCGGCCGCGTCGCCTGGCGCCCGAGGCGCATCGCGCGCGTGCCCGGCGCCTCACGATGACGCTCGCGGAGCTCGGACCCACCTTCATCAAGCTGGCGCAGGTGTTCGCTTCACGCGCCGACATCCTCCCCGAGCCCTACCTGTCGGAGATCGGCGCGCTCACCGACCGGGTGCCGCCGATTTCGCTGGCGGAAGTGGAGGGCGTGATCGCGCGCGAATACGGGCAGCCCTCGCAGGAGCTGTTCACGGTGCTCGATCCCGAGCCCCTCGCCGCGGCATCGCTCGGCCAGGTGCACCGCGCACGCATCGACGCGCGCGAGGTCGTCGTGAAAGTGCTGCGCCCCGGGGTCGAGGAGCTGGTCGCGACGGATCTCGAGGCCGCGTTCCGCGTGCTCTTCTTCGTGAACGTGCTCTTCCCGAACCACCACGTTCGCGCCATCACGACCATCGTCCGCGAGTTCGCCAAGCGGATCGAGGAGGAGATGGACTTCCGCGAGGAAGCGCGAAACGCGGGGATGATCCGGGCGAATTTCGCCGGAGATCCCCGGGTGCGCGTGCCGGAGATCGTCGAGCCGTACACCCGGCGCCGAGTCCTGGTGCTGGAATTCATGGAGGGGACGAAGATCGATCGTCTCCACGACCGCATTGTCGCCGGCGATGTGTCCCTCGACGCGCTCATCGAGACGATCATCGAGGTATACGTGCAGATGATGCTCGTCGACGGCGTGTTCCACGCCGACCCGCACCCCGGCAATCTCCTCGTCGACCCGGAAGGCCGCCTGGTGCTGCTCGACTTCGGGATGGTCATTCGCGTCGAGCAGGAGACGCGGGCGCGACTGATCTCGACCATCATGTCGGCGGTTCGGCAGGATGTCGACGGCGTGATCGCGGGCTTCTACGAGCTCGGCCTGCTCGACCCGGAAGTCGATCGGGGCACCGTTCGCGATGCCGCGCGTGCGATCATGAAGGTAGCGTTCACGCCGGACGCACGGCCTCGGCAAATCCAGCGCATCGTGAACGAGGTCCTCGATACCTTCTATCGATGGCCGATCATGCTGCCGAGCGAGCTCGTGTACTTCGGGCGCGCGGCGGCGCTGGTCGAGGGGATCGGGTTCCGGTACGATCCCGAGTTCAATGGCGTGCAGTTCGCCGCGCCGATCGTGCGCAAGCTGCGGCCCGTGCTGATGAGCACGATGTTCGGCGCCGATGGCCGGGAGGCGGTGCAGAACTGGGTGAACGAGCTCGCCAGCGCCGCGCGAGAGATGCGCGATGTGCTGCGGCGCGCCGGCCGCGACGAGCTGCGGGTGCGCGCACACCCGCGCGACGTGATCGAGATGCAGCAGTTCGTCTTGCGGCAGACGCGCCGCCTGTTGCTGGCCGCGTTCGCGTGCGTGGTCGCGCTCGTCGGTGCGCTGACGTACATCGTGCACCAGAATCTCCTCGTGCTCGGCGCATCGCTTGCCGCGTCGCTGTTCTTCTTTCTCGTGATCTTCTTCCTGCCGCCGCACCTGCTCTCGAACCCGTTCCGCGGAGTGCGCCGGTGGCGATGACCGAGCCGATCCGCCGACTGATAACCGACTTCGATGCGCGGCGCCCAGCCGCCCTGGCGCGCGCGGTGAGCATCGTCGAGAACCACCGTCCTGGATTCGATGAGCTCCTCGCGGCGCTGCACCCCCGGCTGGGCCGCGCGCGACGGGTCGGTCTCACCGGTCCGCCCGGAGCGGGGAAGAGCACGCTCTCCACCGGGCTGGTCAGCGCCTATCGATCGAGCGGCCTCACCGTCGGCGTCGTGGCCGTCGATCCGACGTCGCCGTTCACCGGCGGGGCGCTGCTCGGCGACCGAATCCGCATGGAAAGCGTCGCCCTCGACCCCGGCGTGTTCATTCGGTCGATGGCCACGCGCGGATCGCTGGGCGGCCTGGCCGCGACCACCCGCGAAGTCGCCGACGTGCTCGACGGATTCGGCTTCGACCGCATTCTCATCGAGACGGTGGGGGTCGGACAGAGCGAGCTCGACATCGCGCGCATGGCCGACACGAGCGTCGTCGCGCTGGTGCCGGAATCGGGGGACTCCATCCAGACGCTCAAGGCCGGCCTGATGGAGATCGCGGACGTGTTCGTGATCAACAAGGCCGACCGGCCCGGCGCCGATCGTCTGAAGCACGAGGTCGAGCTGATGCTCGGCCTTCGGATGGGCCATACATTTCGCGACATCCCCGCGCACCATGGCGTCGAGCTGCGCAGCGCCAACCCCGCACGGATGGCGCGGGCGGCCGCGGCGAGCGAGGGCGAACGCTGGACGCCGCCGGTTCTCCCCACGGTGGCGGTCAAGGGAGAGGGCATCGACGATCTGGTCGGGGCGATCGATCGGCATTTTGCTTATCTTGAGCGCAGCGGGGAGTTGCGTGCGCGCCGTCGCCAACGTCTTCGAGAGAGGATCGTGGAGGTCGTCGAGGACCGCGTGCGCGTGCGCCTCTGGCGCGATGACGCGACCAACGCGTGGATCGACGAGAAGCTCGCCGAGCTGGAGAGCGGTACCCTGACTCCGTTCGCCGCCGCCGACGCGCTGCTGGAACGAAGTGGCCACCTGTTGACTCGAGGAACGACATGACCTCGGTGCGTGATCTTTCGGCGACCGTGCGCGAGCAGCGCGACGAGATCGAGCAGCTGCGCAAGCAATTGGCCGCCTGGCGCCAGCGGTACGAGAAGGGCGACACACGTGACATCGGGATCATGAACTCGACGCACGAGGTCGCGCCACTCTACAGTGCCCTCGATACGCTCTCGCAGGATCCGACGACGGTCGGTGTCCCGGGAGAGTTCCCGTTCACCCGCGGGATTCACCCCACTGGGTATCGCGGGAAGCTGTGGACGATGCGCCAGTTCGCCGGCTTCGGCACGGCGAAGGAGACCAACGCGCGGTACAAGTTTCTCCTCGAGCACGGGCAGACCGGGCTCTCCGTCGCCTTCGACTTCCCGACGCTGATGGGCTACGACTCCGATCATCCGCGGTCGGAGGGTGAGGTGGGCAAATGCGGCGTGGCGATCTCGAGCCTGGCCGACATGGAGACGCTGTTCGAGGGCATTCCGCTCGACAAGGTCTCCACGTCAATGACGATCAACGGCCCCGCGATCATCCTCTGGGCCTTCTACATCGCGGCCGCCGAGAAGCAGGGGGTCGCGCCGGCCGCACTCCGGGGGACGATTCAGAACGACATCCTCAAGGAGTACATGGCTCAGCACGCGTGGTGCTTCCCGATCGAGCCCGCGCTGCGCCTCATCGTCGACTGCTTCCAGTGGGGCGCGCAGCACGCACCCCTGTGGAATACGATCTCCATCTCCGGCTACCACATTCGTGAGGCGGGCTCCACGGCGGTACAGGAGCTGGCGTTCACGCTCGCCGATGGGTTCACCTACGTCGAGCGAGGAATCGCGCGCGGGCTCGACATCGACGAGTTCGCCCCCCGGCTCTCCTTCTTCTGGGACATCCACAACGACTTCTTCGAGGAAGTCGCGAAGCTTCGCGCCGCTCGGCGCATCTGGGCCCGCCACATGAAGGAGCGGTATGGCGCGAAGAGCCCGCGCTCGTGGGTGATGCGGTTCCACTCGCAAACCGCCGGCGTGACACTCACCGCACAGCAGCCGATGAACAACGTCGTGCGAGTCGCCTATCAGGCGCTGGCGGCGGTGCTGGGCGGCACTCAGTCCCTGCACACGAACTCGATGGACGAGACCCTCGCGCTGCCCACCGAAAGCGCCGTGCAGGTCGCGCTGCGAACGCAACAGGTGCTCGCCTACGAGACTGGCGTCCCCAACGTCCTCGATCCGCTCGGCGGCTCGTACTACGTGGAGACGCTCACCGATCAAATGGAGCGCGAGGCCGAAGGACTGTTCGAGGAGATCAAGCGGGCAGGGGGTGTCGTTCGCGCGCTCGAGACGGGCTGGTTGCAGCGACGCATCGCCGAATCGGCCGCGCGCCAGCAGTGGGAGATCGAGCAGCGCCGGCGCATCATCGTCGGCGTGAACGAGTTCGTCACCGAGGAGTCGGAGCTGACGATTCCGCTCCTGCGCGTGGGAGAGGAGGCGGACCGCGAGCAGCGCGCCCGGATGGAGCGCATGCGCGCCGCGCGCGACACCGACCTCGTCACTCGCCGCCTCGAGGCCCTTCGCACGGCGGCGCGCGGGACCGAGAACCTCATGCCGTACATTCTCGACTGCGCGCGCTGCTACTGCACGCTGTACGAGATTCGGCGAGCGATGGAAGACGTGTTCGGCGCGTACAGGGA
>DATBIU010000226.1:0-7741 GCA_036556765.1 Gemmatimonadaceae bacterium
TGCCGCCGAGCGATTGAAGGCCCGCGACGTTCCGGTCGCGCTTCTGTTCGTCGTCGGGGAAGAGACCACGCATGATGGCGCGCACGCCGCCAACCGGTGGCCGACTACCAGCCGCGCGCTCATCGACGGCGAGCCCACGGAGAGCACCCTCGCGGTGGGCACCAAGGGCGCGCTACGGCTGATCTTTCGCGCGGAAGGGGTCGCCGCGCACTCCGCCTATCCCCACCTCGGCCGGTCGGCCATTCACGCGCTGCTCGATGTGCTCGAGGACGTGCGCGCGCTCGAGCTTCCGCGCGATCCGGTGCTGGGGGACTCGACACTCAACGTGGGCGTCGTCGCCGGCGGCGTGGCGGACAACGTCCTCGCCGCCGAGGCGTTCGCCCGGGTGATGATCCGGCTGGTCTCCGATGCCGACGACGTGCTCGCGCGCGTGCGAGCGGTCGTTCGCGACCGCGTCGAGATTCGCGAGGTGGTACGCGTTCCGACCGTTCGGCTCGCGACGATCGATGGTTTTGCGACCTCGGTCGTGGCATACGCGACCGATGTCCCCCTCCTTTCTGCGTGGGGCACTCCCTACCTCTTCGGCCCGGGCTCGATCAACGTTGCCCACCGGGACGACGAGCACATCGAGATCGAGGAGCTTCACGCCGCCGTGAACGCGTACGAGCGCCTGGCGCTCGCGGCGCTCGAGCGGGTGGCCGGGGATGGCACACCCGTTGCGCGCATCCCGTCGCATGCCCACCGACATCAGCGATCGTAAGCAGACGATCCTCGTGGCCGACGACCACGAGGATACGCGAGTCATCCTGCGCCACTACTTCGAGGCGATGGGTTACGAGGTCCTGGAGGCGCAGGACGGAGAGCAAACGCTCGCATCGATGAAGGACTCCCACCCCGACGCGGTGGTGCTCGACATTCAGATGCCGCGGATGGATGGCATCCAGGTGCTGCGCGCGGTCCGCGGCGACGGGACCCTTCGTGGCATCAGGATCCTCGCCCTGAGCGCGCACGCCCTGTCCGACGAAGTTCGCCAGATTCGGGAAGCGGGAGCCGATGCGTATCTCGCGAAGCCGGCCGACCCGAAGACGGTGCTCGAGGCGGTGCGTTCGCTGATGGACCGCGACCGAACGGGCTAGTCGGCGGCCATCGGCTCGCCGGGAGCCGCGGCACGGCGGGGACGTTCCTGCTCGTCCTCTCGCCCAACCGGCTCGGCGATGATCGCCGAGGTCGGACAATGGCGAACGAACTCACCGTCGGCCGGCGACCAATTCAGGATCTGCTCGCGCGCGATGGCCTTGCCGTGGCCATCCATCGCCATCAGCGAAGGAGCCAGCCCCACGCACGTGCGGCAGCCGATGCATCGATCGCGGTCCACGGTGAGCCGGATGCGGCGCCGGGGGTGCACGCCGCCGGCCGACTGGAGGGCATCGGAGGCGTGATCCAGCGCGCCGTTGGCCGCGTCGTAGCCGGTCTGGATAAGCGAGCCGGCGTTCGAGAACGAGAACCAGCCGTGATGCGAGACCCGGGGGCGGATGAGCAGCATCGGCGGGCCCTGCCACTGCGCGAGCGGCTCCTCCTGGAGCGCGTGCATCATCACGCTCGCCGCCCGCATGTAGATCGCGGCGAATCCCTGCGTGCTGACGTCGGTCGACGCGGAGAGATCCGAGTTTCCGACGTCGACCGCGATCACCGCGTCCATGTCGACGGCCGCGACGGCGACCGGCATGTTGTCGATGGTTCCACCGTCGACGCAGGTGCGGCCATCCACGCGGCCCGGGGGAAAGAATCCGGGCAGCGCGCACGACGCATAGACCGCGTCGGCGATGGACACGTGGCGAAGACCGGGAAGTCCCCACACGACCTGCGTGCCGCGCTCGATGTCGACGGTGTTCACGAGCAGGGGGGTGCCGAGCTCCTCGAACGTCCCTCGCGGACAGATCGCATCGCACAGCGCGCGCAGCGGCTCCTCGAGGTAGAGCGACGGCGAGCGCATGCGCTCCATGATCATCCCGAGGTGGTTGATGCGGAACAGGTCGCGGCGGCGCAGCGTGCGGGCGCGCTCGGCCATCTCGACCACGCTCATCCCGCCCGCGCGCGCGGCCGCGATCAGCGCGCCGATGCTCGTGCCGGCGAAGAGCACGGGTTCAATCCCGCGCTCCTCGAGGGCGCGAATCACGCCGATATGGGCGAACCCCTTGAGGCCGCCGCCGCCGAGGACCAGTGCGATTCTCTTTATGGTGAGCTCCAGTCTCCCTTCTCGTACACGAGCAGGGGGGATTTGGGTTTCACCCTTCACCCCAGGGCCGGGGGCCAAGGGCCAGGGGCCAAGGGGCGGGTGAAGGGTCGTGGGATCCTTTTCTCTTGACCCTCCCCTTGACCCTCCCCCTGGCTCCGGGCCCTCGGCTCCCGACCCGCATTACTGCAAGTACAAATACAACCCGTAAATCCCAATGCCCGCGCCGCCGATCATGATGATCGTGCCGGCGTCGTCACCGATGATCGCGCCGGCGAGGAAGATCGCGCCGCCTACGATCATGAGGGTCTCGCTCCGCCGGAGCTGCCGGCGGATGTCGAGGGCGCCCGGGACGGTCGCGTCCATGCGAAGGTCGGGGCGAACCGCGGCGCGCGCCGCGAGGACGGTGGGGCCGGATGCGGACCGCGTGTCGGCCTGTTGCGCGCGAGCCGAAGGCGCCACGGCCGTCATGACCAGCACGACGGCGGCTGTCAGCAGGTGTCGGACGTTCACGAGTTAGTGGGGTTGGAGGGAACGACGTCAGGACTGCGGGGGTCGCCGGCCCGTGTCGTGCCGAGCGAGCCGGCGATGAGAAACATGTGTCAGTCTGCGCGTGTCGCGCGGCCGCGTTTCGCTTGGCGCTCCAGCTTCGATGCGGCGTTCTGCTCCTCCGCGAGGCTCTGCTCGAGCAGGGACGCCGCTCGCGTGTTGCCAAGCTCGCGCGCGATGTCGATGAGCGACTGGTACGCCACCATCTCATAGTGCTCGGTCTTGAGAGCCGAGGCAATGTTGACGGTGCGGAGCACGTCGCCAACGGGCTTTTCCTCGCGCACCATCTCCGAGTGCTCCTTCAGCAATCCATTGATGCCCTCGCACGGCTTGCGGCTCGCCTTTCGGTCGATGGTCTGAAACACCTCCTGGAGACGCTCGATCTGAACCTCGGTCTCGGCGAGGTGCGAGGTGAAGAGATCCGCGAGCTCGGGATCGTTCTTGCTCTTCGTCGCCAGCTTCTTGAGCGCGCCCTTCAGCTTGTGCTCGGCATCGTAGATGTCCTTGAGCTCGTGCTCGAATAGCTCGTCCTTCGACCGCATCATGGTGGCTTCCTCCAACTCAGGGTTACGTCGTCGTGCCCGTTGCGTGCCGGAGAAGTGCACGCCGCATGCCCGTCGTGGTACCTGACAACCGTCCCCGGCCGCTCCAGATTCCCGCCCATGACGGAACCCTCGACCCACGCCGCCGAGCGCCAGCTCGTCCGCGCGCTCGGTGTGCGTGCGCTCGCCGCCACCACCTTCAACGTCATCGTCGGCGGCGGGATCTTCGGGCTTCCGTCCGAGGTCGCGCAGGGGCTTGGCGCGGCCGCTCCGCTCGCGTACGTAGTGTGCGCGGTCGCGATGGGGCTCATCGTGCTGTGCTTCGCGGAAGCGGGGAGCCGCGTCTCCCTGTCCGGCGGGCCCTACGCCTACGTCGAGGTCGCGCTCGGCGGCTTCATCGGCTTCTTGAGCGGCGTGCTCCTCTGGCTCGTGATCTCGTTCGCGACGGCGGCGGTCGCGAGCGTCTTCGTCGCGTCGCTGGCGGCCTTCGTCCCCTGGCTCGGTGCCGGAGTGGGCAGGGTGGTCCTTCTCGCGTTGTTGTTCACGGTGCTCGGGGTGGTCAACGTCCTCGGCGTACGGCAGGGAACCCGCCTGATCGAGATCGTGACCGTGGCGAAGCTCTTTCCGCTCATCGCGCTGGTGATCGTGGGGGCCTTCTACGTCGACCCGGCCCAGTTGGGATGGCAGGGGACGCCGGCGATCGCAGACGTTGGACGGACCTCGATCGTGCTGTTCTTCGCGTTTGCCGGCATCGAGAGCGCGCTCGTGCCGAGCGGGGAGGTGAAGGATCCGGCGCGTACGGTGCCGCGGGCCCTCTTTATCGCGCTCGTTGGCGTCACCGTGCTCTACATCGCGATTCAGCTCGTCGCGCAGGGGATTCTCGGCCCGGCGCTCGCCACCGAGTCGGCCCCGCTCACGGCCGCCGCGACCCGCATCGCGGTGCCGTTTGGTGTGTTGATCGGGATTGGCGCCGTGATCTCCACGTTCGGGCACCAGAGTGGGATGATGCTCGCGACACCGCGTGTGCTCTTCGCGTTCGGCCGCGACGGCGTGCTGCCGGCCGCGTTCGCGCAGGTGCATCCGCGGTTTCGGACGCCGCATATCGCGATCGTCGCGCAGGCGCTCGTCTGTGCCCTGCTCGCGATCACCAGCTCGTTCGCTCGGCTCGCGGTGCTCGCCACCGTCTCGACGCTGGCGTTGTATCTCGTCTGCTGCATCGCCGCATGGATCCTGCGCCGGCGGAACGTCCGGGTGGAGGGTGCAGTGCCGTTCGAGGTTCCCGGCGGCGCGCTCGTTCCCATCCTGGCGGTGGTGGTGATCGTGTGGCTGCTGTCGAGCGCCACGATGCGCGAGTTCCTCGTCGTGAGTGCCGTGCTCGCGGGCGCGGCGGTGCTGTACGTCGTCTCCGGAGCGCACCGCGCACGGCGGCGCGAGCGGGGCATATGACCGACAAGCTCCTGGCGCTGCGCGCCGAGTTCCCGATTCTCGCGCGCACCACGTATCTCGTGTCGAACTCGCTCGGGGCGATGCCGCGCGCCGTTCCCGAGCGTCTCGCCGAGTACGTGGACGAGTGGGCCGATCTCGGCGTGCGCGCGTGGGCGCGGGGCTGGTGGGAGATGCCGGTCACCGTCGGCAACGAGATTGCCCCGTTGCTCGGCGCCGGCGCGGGTGAGGTCGCGATGCTGCCGAACGTGACGATGGCGCAGGCGGCGGTGCTGTCGGCCCTCGAGTACGCGCCACCACGCGACACGATCGTCATGACGGCGCTCGATTTTCCCTCCGTTCGCTACGTGTACGACCGCCTCGCGACACGACTGGGCGCGCGCGTGACGGTCATCGAGAGCGACGACGGCATCGGGGTCGACACGGAGCGCGTGATCGCCGCGATCGATGATCGCACGCGCCTCGTGGCGATCTCGCACGTGCTCTTTCGTTCAGCGTACATCATGGACGTGGGCGCGATCTGCCGCGCGGCGCACGACGCCGGCGCGCTCGTGTCCGTCGATGCGTTTCACTCGGTGGGAGTCATCCCCGTCGATGTTCGGAGGACCGGCGCCGATTTCGTGACCGGCGGTGTGCTGAAGTGGTTGTGCGGCGGGCCAGGCGCCTGCTTCCTGTACGTCGCGCCCTCCGTTCGCGATACGCTCGAGCCTGCGCTCACCGGGTGGCAGGCGCACGCCCGCCCGTTCGCGTTCGAGCCGGAGATGGACTACACCACCGGGGCATTTCGCTGGCTGAACGGGACCCCCGCCATTCCGGCTCTGTACGCCGCGATCGAAGGGCCCCGCATCGTGCGGCGCGCGGGCATCGACGCCATTCGCGCGAAGAGCATTCGGCAGACGACGCGGCTGATCCAGCTCGCCGACGATCGGGGCTTTCGCGTGCACGCGCCGCGCGACGCGGAGCAGCGGGGTGGCACGGTCGCGATCCGCGTGCCGCACGCCTACGAGGTCTCGCAGTCCCTTCTCGCGCGCGACATCCTCGTCGACTATCGTCCCGAGGCGGGGATCCGGATCGCGCCGCATTTCTATACCAGCGACCACGAGCTGGACTCCGCCTTCGGCGCGATCGACGAGATCCTCGAGCGCGAGGAGTGGAGAGCGTTCACCGGGGAACGCAAGGTGGTTACCTAGGTGGAGTGAAGGATGAGGAATGAGGAATGAGGAATGAGGAGTGAGGAATGAGGAGTGAGGAGTGAGGAGTGAGGAGTGAGGGGTGAGGACGGTCATGCCGCGACAGCCGAGGTTCGAGTCCCTCACTCCTCAGTCCTCATGCCTCGTTCGTCTAGTCCTCGTGCCTCGTTCGCCTGGTCTTCAGGCCTCGTCCGTCTCGTTGCGACGTCCAGCGAGAGGCTCTATTTTCGTCCTACCTCATACCCCGGTACTCCATGCCTTCCGCGCCCAAAAAGCTTCGGAAACAGTACGTCAACAGCGAGCATCCCGTCGTCGTCCTTCGGTTCGAGGACGGCCATGAGATCATCGTCAAGAAAGGCGGCGGCAAGACGTTCGACGCGTACGCCGGCGAGACGATCAAGGTACTGGCGGTCTACGACAAGACCTCGGGTGAGCGGGAGCTCGTCGAGAGCCGGAAGGCCGACGAGTTCCCGGACGCCTGACGAGACTCACGGATCCGTCATCGCCGGCGCGCATGTCTGACCGCGCGCGGCGGCGATTCGCGCCGCTGGCCCTGCTGCTGTTGCTCCCCGCCTGCGCGCACGGACAGCTCGCCGCTGCCTCCGCGTCGCAGCGAGGCGACACCGCCGCCCTGCGTCGCTCGCTCGACTCCATCGCCGCCGCGCATCGCGGGGTCGTGGGCTACGCGGTGCGCAACGTCGACACCGGCGAGCGCCTCGAGCGTCGCGGCGATGAGACGTTCCCGACCGCCAGCCTGATCAAGGTCGCGATTCTCGTCACGCTGTTCGATCTGATCGAGCAGAAGAAGATGGCGCTCGACGACCCGCTCACCGTGCTGGCGATCGATCAGGTGCCGGGGTCCGGCGTGCTGCAGTTCTTCAAGCCGGGCGCGGTGATCACCGTCGGCGACGCGGCGTGGCTCATGATGAGTCTCAGCGACAACACCGCGACCAACCTGATTCTCGACCGCATCATCATCCGCCGCGTGTGGGAGAAGATGGAGGCGCTCGGCTTGCCCCACACGAAAGTTCACTCGAAGAGCTTTCTGCGCATCGCCAGCGTAGCCATGGACAGCTCGGTCAAGTACGGCTTCGGCGTCACCACGCCGAACGAGATGGCGACGCTCCTCGAGCTGATCGCGCGCGGGAAAGCGGTGAGCCCTGGCGCGGATTCCCTGATGCTGCGGATGCTCGAGAACGGCGACAACCCGTCGCTGCTGCTGCGCTACGCCGCGGGAACGCGCGCGGCGCACAAATGGGGCGGCACCGACGAGGTGCGAACCGACTGCGCGCTGTTCTTCCGCCAAAGCCGCGTGGTCGCGTGCGTGTTGACGAAGGGAAACGAGGACCGCAGCTGGCGCATCGACAATGAAGCCCAGGCGACCATCGCCCGCATGGGGGAGGCGATTGTAAAGACGTGGCCGGAACAGCCAAGGTAGTCAGGGGGCTCGGAGTGGTCAGGGTGCTCAGGGTGCGGGCAATCTCGCGGTCCCCCTGAGCACCCTGAGCACCCTGAGCACCCTGAGCACCCTGAGCACCCTGAGCACCCTGAGCCCTGGTACGCGAAATGCTTTTCCCGGGGGTGCTGAACCCCCTCGAGAGGTTATCGTCGTGCGCATTCCGACCCTGAGCTTCGTTCTCGCCGCAGTCCTCGCCGCTCCCAGCGCCTCGGCGCAGTTCACGGGGCTGGTTACGCCTCCACCGCGCCCGGCGCCGCCGGTCGAGCTGGTCGCGCAAGCCGGTGATGTGGCCGCCGACACTACCGCCGCCGCGCGCATGACCGAC
>DATBIU010000227.1:0-26139 GCA_036556765.1 Gemmatimonadaceae bacterium
CACACGTGCCGCGGTCTCGAGCGCTTCCGCGAACGCATCGACGCCGAGGAAGATCAGCAGGCCAACGGTGAGCGCCAGAAAGAAATCGAGCCACCGGCGGCTCGCCGTGCGCAGCGCCGGAAACCAGAGCAGGCCGAGAAACACGGGGATGACGCCGACATAGACGCCGAGCAGCGCGAACGTCGTGAGGTATCGGGCATCGGCGCTCGGCGTCGTCGTGGCGACGTCGATCGTCGTGTCGAACGTGAGGCCGGTGCTCGTAATGAGCCGGACGACGTGCGGCTCCCCTTCCACCCAGGGGTACGGGATCCGAATCGTCCGGCGATCGAGCCGGCCGAGTGTGCGGTCGCCGTCGATGTAATGCAGCCACGACGCGTCATCGACCAGCACCTGCGCCACCGTCACCGCTTCCGGACCGCCGTTGACGACATGCACCACCAGCTCGCCGGGCTTGGGCAGCGTGACGCGCTCGATCGTCAGCTCTTCGATCGGGGGGAAGGTGTCCCGAAATACACCGAGGGGGCCGAGCTTCAGGAGCGCGAAGACGAGGAGCGCGAGCAGAACGAGCGGCCCGAGGGCGAGGAAGAGCCGGTGTCGAGGGGTCGCGAGATCGCGGGAGTCGAGGGCCCCCAGCGCTTTTCCCGAGCCCGCAGCGCTCTCAGCGCCGTGAAGCACCTCAGACACGGGTGGGCTCCTCGACACGGAAGATCCCGCTCCACCCGAGCTCCGCGAACTCGCTCTGATGCGCGTGGAACATGAACTGGCCGGGGAACTTGTAGCTGAACTCGAGCACGGCCCGCTCCCCCTGCGCGAGCGTCACGACGTCCGTCCACTCGTAGTTCGTCAGGCTCGTGCCCGTGCGGTACAACCGGAACAGGTTGCCGTGCAAATGCATCGAGTTGAGCAGATCGAACTCGGTGATGTTGATCAGATAGACGCGCGTCAGCTCGCCGAGCGTGATCGGGATGGGGTGCTTCTGATAGTGGAACGCCACCGTGTTGATGGCGTAGACCTCATTCTCGTTGTCGAAGTTCGTGTCGAACCCGTTCATCACCATCACCAGCTCCTTCGCCGGCGGGCGCCCGTCACGGGGATCGATGATGAATGCGCCGTACAGTCCCTTGTGGATGTGGCGCTTGATCGGCACGGTGTGACAGTGGTAGAGGTGCAGTCCGAACGGCTCGGCGTCGAACTCGTAGACGAAGCGCTCGCCGGGCGGGATCATCTCGAACGCCCCATCCATGTTGGCGGGGTGGATGCCGTGGAAATGGACGGAGTGGATGTGGCTCCCGCGATTCGTGAAATGAATGCGGACGCGATCCCCCTCCGTGCACCGGATCGTCGGCCCGGGAACCTGGCCGTTGTACGTCCATGCGGGATAGAACACCCCAGGCGCGACCTCGATCTCGCGATCCTCGGCCACGATCGTGTACTCGCGCAGCGTCTGGCCGTTAGGCAGGCGGGAGACGGTCCCGTAATCGAAGTGCGAGAGGAAGGCGCTGGGATCGAACTGGCCGGGCTGCAGGTCGCCAACGGCGATCATCGCGTCGTGCGACCCGTGAACGACCACGCGGCCGCCGGTGGAGTCGACCGTCTGCTGCGCCTGGGCGACGCCGTTGAGCGTGCGAAGCGCCGCGGCGCCACCCGCGGCGACAGTGCCGATGGCGCCGGCTTTCAGGAGGGCACGGCGAGAGAGAAGCGGGTCCTTTGCCATATGGATTCGTCGCGCGATGACGCGGCGCGGAGCGGTTGGGGCGGTTGGAGTTGCGCTATTGGATAGACGGACCGAAAGGCAGAATTAGTAACAAGTAATGGCAGATTTAGGATAGCCTAAATCAGCGCCCACGTCAAGCCCATATTCAGGGCCTCAAGGGCGCGTCCGGGCCGGTCAGCCCCGCATCTCGTCCCAGAGCGAGGCGACCGCCCGCGTGCCCTTCACGAAGTTCTCGTCGCTCATCCACTCGTTCGGGGCATGGGCGTTTTCTCCCGGCAGGCCAAAGCCGACCAGCAGAACCGGCGCGCCCAGGATGCGCTCGAAGTCTCCGACGACCGGGATGGATCCGCCTTCGCCGACGATCACCGGCTCGTGCTCGAAGGCCGTCGCCAGCGCTCGGCGCGCGGCGTCGTACAGCGGGCCTTTCAGATCGGCGCGCCACGGCCGGCCGCCATGGAGCGCGCGAACGGTGACGCGCACACCGGCGGGCGCAACGCGCTCGACGTGCGCGCGGACCAGGGCGGCGATCTCCTCGGGGTCCTGATCGGGAACCAGACGGCAGCTCACCTTGGCCATCGCCGAGGCGGGGAGCACCGTCTTCGCGCCTTCCCCGGTGTAGCCGCTCAGCAGTCCATTGATCTCGCACGTGGGCCGCGTCCAAATGCGCTCGAGGGTTGTTCGCCCTGCTTCGCCGCCCAACGCGGGAGCGCCCACTTCCTCGGCGAATCTCGTCTCCTCGAAGGGCAGTGCCCGGATGCGCGAGCGCGCGTCGTCCGGCCAGTCACGGACCTTGTCATAGAACCCCGGGATCGCGACGCGATACTGGTCATCGTGGAAGGTGGCGATGATGCGCGCGAGCGCCGTGGCGGGATTGATCACCGCGCCGCCGTAGGAGCCGGAGTGGAGATCGACCGCCGGTCCCTGCACGTCGATCTGCACGTACGCCAATCCGCGAAGGGATGAGAGGATCGATGGGAGGCCCGGCGCGAACATCGAGGAATCGCTGATGACGACAGCGTCGCACGCGAGACGTTTCGCCTGGTCCTCGATGAAGCTCGCGAGGTTGGGGCTGCCCACCTCCTCCTCTCCTTCGGCGAGCACGATGACGTTGATGGGCAGCGTGCCGCGCGTGCGGAGGTGCGCCTCGAGCGCTTTCACGTGCAGGTACAGCTGGCCCTTGTCGTCGACCGCGCCGCGGGCGTAGATGCGTCCGCGCCGCACCGTCGGCTCGAATGGTGGCGATTCCCACAGCTCGAGCGGCTCGGCGGGCTGGACGTCGTAGTGCCCGTAGATGAGCACGGTAGGCGCCTCCCTGCCGGCCTTGCGCCATTCGCCGATCACGATGGGATGTCCCTCGGTGGGGACGATCTCGGTGGTGAGCCCGATGTCGTGCATTCGCGCCGCGAGCCATTCGGCGGCGCGCATCGTGTCCTGCCGATGCTCCGATCGCGCGCTGACGCTCGGGATGCGCAGGAACTCGAACAGCTCGTCGTGGATGCGGTCGTTGTTCTCGGTGAGAAACCGGTCGAGCTCGGGGGCGAGAGTCATTGGGGCGTCCGATTGCGGATTGCGGATTGCTGGTTGCGGACTGCTACGCGGAGATCGCGCGGGCAGCGACGACCCCGGCGACCATCGCGAGAACCGAGAGGCCCACACTGAGCGCCACATAGGTGATCGCCCGCATCATTCCTCCGTCTTCAGCCAGGACGAGCGTTTCGTAACTGAAGGTCGAGAACGTCGTGAATCCGCCGCACAGGCCGATCGTCAAGGCCGCACGAAGGGCGGGGTCAAACGGCGGTGTGCGAAGCCAGAGTGTAAAGAGGCCCAGGAAGAACGAGCCCACGACGTTCACGATGAGTGTGCCCATCGGCCACGTCGCCGTGAATCGCTCGAACGCGAGCCCGACGCCGTATCGCGCGACCGTCCCCGCGGCGCCCCCAAGGGCGATCCAGATGAGCACGACGGGAAGGTAGTGCGGTCGCGAGGAACACGGAATGCGGAATGCGGATTGGAAGAGAAGAGGTCATCCGCAAACCGCTATCCGAGCCCATGAACCGCCTCGCCAACGAGACGAGCCCCTACCTCCTGCAGCACGCGCACAATCCCGTCGACTGGTATCCGTGGGGTGACGAGGCGCTGGAGCGCGCGCGGCGCGAGGACAAGCCGATCCTGCTGAGCATCGGTTACGCCGCCTGTCACTGGTGCCACGTGATGGAGCGCGAGTCGTTCGAGGACGAAACGACCGCGCGGATGATGAACGAGCATTTCGTCAACGTGAAAGTCGACCGGGAGGAGCGCCCGGACCTCGACGGCATCTACATGTCGGCCGTGCAGGCGATGACGGGCCACGGCGGCTGGCCGATGACGATGTTCCTGACGCCGGAAGGAGCGCCATTCTTCGGCGGGACGTACTTCCCGCCCGATGACCGTATGGGGATGCCCTCGTTCCGGCGCGTCCTCACCGGCGTGGCCGACGCCTATCGAAACCGCCGCGACGAGGTGCTGCGATCGGGCGAACAGCTCAAGGGTATCTACGCCCCGGCGGAAACGGCGCCACGCAGCACCGGCCCCCTCGCACCCGTGCTTCTCGAGCGGGCGTGGCGCTCGATCGCGCAGCGTTACGACGCGCGGCACGGCGGATTCGAGGGGGCGCCGAAATTCCCGCAGGCCATGGCGCTCGACTTCTCCTTGCGCTACTGGCGCCGAACCGGCACGGAGCACGCCCTCGAGATCGTCGCGCACTCGTTTCGCCGGATGGCGCGCGGCGGGATCTACGATCAGGTCGGTGGCGGCTTCCATCGGTATGCGGTCGATGCCGTATGGCTCGTCCCCCATTTCGAGAAGATGCTGTACGATAACGCGCTCCTCGCTCGACTCGGCGTTCACCTCTGGCAAGCGACCAAGGACACCGAAGCGCGCCGGGTCGCGGAGGAAACGATCGACTGGGCCATTCGGGAGATGCTTTCGCCCGCGGGCGGGTTCTACTCCTCACTCGATGCCGACAGCGAAGGGGAGGAAGGCAAGTTCTACGTGTGGAGTGCCGCCGAGATCGGCGAGGTGCTGGGCGAGGATGCCGGCCTCGTGACCCGATTCTGGGGCGTGTCCCCCGGCGGAAACTTCGAGGGCCACAACATCCTCAACGTCCCCAACGACCCATCGGCGATTGTCGCGCGCGAGGAAATCCCGCGGGCGAGCCTCGAGGACGCGATCCGCCGGGCACGCGCGAAGCTGTACGAGCGCCGCGCGGCGCGCGTGTGGCCGGCACGAGACGAGAAGGTCCTCGCGTCATGGAACGGGCTCATGCTGCGTGCGGTCGCCGAGGGCGCGCGGGCGTTCGGTCGAGACGATTGGCATGCGGTCGCGCTCCGCTCCGGCGAGTTTCTGGCGCGAGAGATGGTCCGCGAGACGCGGGTGTTCCGCACCTGGAAGGATGGTCGGGCTCACATTCCCGGCTTCCTGGAGGATCATGCCGGGGTCGCTCTCGGGTTCCTGTCGCTCTACGAGCTCACCTTCGATCCGGCCTGGCTGGCGCGTGCGCGCTCACTTGGCGACGCGATGGTCGCGTCGTTCTGGGACGATGCGACGAACGCCTTCTTCGACACGGCACACGATCACGAGCGTTTGATCACCCGTCCTCGTGAGGTCACGGACAACGCGACGCCATCGGGAACGTCGCTGTCCGTAGAGCTGCTGCTGCGGCTGGCCGAGCTCTTCCGCGACGCCGAGATGCAGCGTCGCGCGACCTGGATGCTCGAGACGCTGGCGGCCCCGCTCGCGCAGCATGGCGCCGCCTTCGGCCACTTGTTAGGCGCGGCCGACCTCGCGATCCACGGCGCCACCGAGGTCGCGGTCGTCGGCGACCCGGGCGCCGCCGACTTCCGCGCGCTCACCGCCGAGGTGGCGCGGCAGTATGTCCCGGCCCTGGTGATGGCCGGGGGCGCGGCCGGCGAGGGAGCGGGCGTGGCACTGCTCGAGGACCGTGTCGCGCGGGAGGGACGGGCGACGGCGTACGTGTGCCGTCAGTACCTCTGCTCCGAGCCAACCTCGGACCCAAAGCGACTGGGATCGCTACTCGACGAGGCGGCTGGAGCTGCGAGTTTCGGGATTGCCTGACGTCTGACCCGGCCCCAAGGGCCACGGACGGCTGGAACTGCCGAATAACCCGAATGACGCGAATGGATCGAGCGCGCGCCACGGCGCAGTGCACTCGTCGCGTGATTCGGATCATTCGGCAGTTCCGGCTGTCCGTGATCCATCACCGCGATCGCTCCCGGAAGTCCCGATGAACCGGTTCTTCTTTCGACATCCTCTCCGCTCACCCAGGCATCAGATCCGCGCACGACTTCACGATCGATCCGCAGTTCCTGCACAGTAGCTTGCACTGCATCCACATGACGTCGACCGACCCGCACACCTCGCAGATGTCCTCGGGCTCCGGCGGCGGCTCGTCAGGCTGTGCGTCGCTCATCGGGCGGCGGCGACCCACCACAGGCCGACGCCGATGCTCGCGACCGCCGCGAACGACGAGGTCGCGCGCACGACCCGTGGCGACCGGTGTCCGCCGCCGCGTACCGCCCAGCCGGCCAGCACGCCGAAGGCGGCCATGGCGAGAATCGTCCCGAGTCCGAAGGTGAGGAGGTAGCCGAGCGCGAGGGGGGCCGACTCGGTGGCGGCGAGTGGCAGTGCGACGACGAGAGCGCCCGTGCCGGCGAGGCCGTGAAGCATCCCCATACCGAACGCGGCCTGGTGCACGTGATCGTGCTCCTCCGACGTCCGGTGCGAATGCAGGTGCCAGTGCGCGACGCCGTCGTGCTCGTGCCAGTGCCCGTGCACGCGCAACGCGCGCACGAGTGCCATGATGCCGATGGCGACGAGGGTCACGCCAACGATCCCTTCGACGACTGGGGCGAGCCGATCGGGGAACCGCCAGCCCGTGAGAACGAGCGCCCCGCCCACGACGACGATGACCATCGAGTGCCCCACGCCCCATCGCGCGCCGATGGCGAGCGCGCGACGCCATTGCGGGCGCCGGCTCACGAACACCCCGATCGCGGCGAGGTGATCGGGGGCGAAGGAGTGCGCGACGCCGAGCAGCAAGGCCGTGGCGAGAAGACTGGTCACGCGGGATCGAACTCCAGCGCCACGTCCATCGACGGGGCCGAATGCGTGAGCGCACCGATCGAAATCCAGTCCACGCCGGTCATGGCGATCGCGCGCACCGTATCCAGCGTGACGCCGCCCGACGCCTCGACAATCGCACGGCCGTTCACGAGCTGCACACACTCGCGCATCGTGGTGACGTGCATGTTGTCGAGCATGACGATGTCCGCGCCGGCGGCGACGGCGGCCTCCACCTGCTCCGGTCGCTCGCACTCCACCTCGATCCGCATGCCGGCCGGCGCCTTGTCGCGAGCGCGCCGGATCGCCAGCCCGACGTCGCCGTCGACGGCCGCCAGATGGTTGTCCTTGATCAGGATGCCAGTGGCCAGGTCCATTCGGTGATTGAGGCCACCGCCGGCGCGCACCGCGTACTTCTCCAGCTTTCGCCAGCCGGGTGTCGTCTTCCGCGTGTCGACGATGCGAACCTTGGTGCCCTGCACGGCATCCACATAGCGCGCGGTAAGCGTCGCGATGCCGGAGAGCCGCCCGAGAAAGTTGAGCGCCACGCGCTCGGCCGAGAGAATCTCGCGCGCATGGCCGGTCACGAACAGCACCGGGTGATTGGCCTCGACGCGCATCCCGTCCTCGACGTCGATCCGGATCGACGCCTTCGGATCGACGAGCCGAAACGCTTCGAGGGCGAGGGGAAGGCCGGCGACGACACCCGACTGTCGGGACACGAGCGTCCCGCGGGCGCGCCGGTTGGACAGCACGGTCGCGATCGTCGTGATGTCGGTGTATGCCCCATCCTCGACCAGCGCGCGGTGCACGAGCTTCTCCACCGCCGGGCGCAGGAGCGGGAAGTGCAGCTCGTCAGGCATCTGGACCGGCGTCACGGCGAGGGGTGTGACGCGGCGCGGCGGCATGGCGCGTTCGGACGGCTCTTGATTCATCATGTCATTCGCCCGGATCGTCCTCGCCGGGCAGCAGGGGCGCCGGTGCCGGGCCGCCGATCGAGATCATGCGCTCGATCGCCCGGTACGCGCGCGCCGCGACGTCGGCGGGAACGGTGATGTGGTGGGTGAGCGTCTCCAGCGACTCGAGGACCTTGGGCAGCGTCGTCACCTTCATGTAGGCGCAGCTCGCGCGATCGTTCGCGGCGAAGAAGCGCTTCTCGGGGTTCTCCTTTCGCAGGCGGTGCAAGATGCCGACCTCGGTGGCGACGATGAATTCGGGCGCCGGCGAGACCGCCGGCCGGCGAATCATCCCCTCGGTCGAGAGGATGTGGACACCCTCGCCATCGACGTCACCTGCCGACATTGCCTCGAGCACGCTCGTCGAGCATCCGCATTCGGGATGGATGAGAAACTCCGCCTCGGGATGCAGCGCGCGTTGGCGCGCGATGTTCTCGGGGCTGATCCCGGCGTGGACGTGACATTCGCCGAGCCACACGTGCATGTTCTCGCGCCCGGTGACACGCCGCACGTGGGCGCCGAGGAACAGATCGGGCAGAAACAGGATCTCCCGGTCGGCCGGAATCGAGTTCACGACCTCGACGGCGTTGCCCGACGTGCAGCAGTAGTCGGATTCCGCCTTCACCTCGGCGGTCGTGTTGACGTACGAGACGACGACCGCTCCGGGGTGCTCATCCTTCCACGCGCGGAGCTGTTCGGCGTCGATCGTCGACGCGAGCGAGCATCCGGCGGCGAGGTCGGGCAGAAGGACGATCTTCTCCGGCGAGAGCACCGCGGCGGTCTCGGCCATGAAGTGAACGCCGCAGAACACGATGATCTCGGCCGAGGTGCGCGCCGCTTCGCGCGAGAGCCCGAGCGAGTCGCCGACGAAATGCGCGACGTCCTGCACCTCGGGGCGTTGGTAGTTGTGCGCGAGAATGACCGCGTTGCGCTCCTTGGCGAGGGAGCGGATCTCGGCCTGGAGCTCCTGACTCATGGGAGGAGCGTACCCGGGGCGAGAGCGCTGTGCAAGGAGACGGGGCCCCGGGCCAGGGGCCATGGGCCACGGGGGGGGAAAGGCCAGCGCGGCTTCGCCGCTGCTGGCTCATCGGATGAGCAAGCGGCCTACGGCCGCTTGCCTTTCCTTCCCTTGGCCCTTGGCCCCTGGCCCCTGACCCGTTCTACCCGGGGCAGTCCCCCCACCCACACGACATGCGCGGCCGCCCACGCGCGCCTCGCTCTCGGGAAATCCGACCGAAAGTGACCGCCTCGCGATTCCTCACGCAGCAGCGCCGCCTCCGCGATCAATCGGGCTGACTGTGTGAGGTTCAGCTCCTCGGTGGCTCCCTGGGGAAGCCGGGATTCGATCGACGTCAGCTCCTCGAGACACATCCGAAGTCCCTGGGCCGAGCGGTCGATAGCCGCGTGCTGCCACATCGCGCGGCGGACGTCGTCAGCGGCCACCTGGGCCGCTCCACGATCGAGCAGCGGAGGAACGTCCCACACGCCCATTCCCGGCATGTGATCCAGCCGTTGCGCCCGCTGAAGATCTCTCGCCACGCGCTCGGCGAAGACCAGGCCCTCCAGGAGGGAGTTCGACGCCAGCCGGTTCGCGCCGTGCACGCCCGTGCTCGACACCTCGCCGCAGGCGTATAGTCGGTTCAGGCTCGTGCGGCCGGCCAGGTCCGTGGCGATGCCGCCCATCATGTAGTGCGCGGCGGGAGTCACCGGGATGAGGTCGTGGCGCGGATCGATGCCGCGCGCCTGGCACAGCGCGAAGATCCCGGGGAATCGCTGCGTGAATTCGTCGCCGAGCCTGGTCGCATCGAGGAAGACCCGCCGCGGCTTGCCTGCCGAACGCGGGGGGCGTTGCTCGCGAAAGATCTCTCGAGCGACGATGTCGCGCGGCGCGAGATCGGCGAGGCGATGTCGCCTGGTCATGAATCGCTCGCCGCGATCGTTGCGCAGCACGGCGCCCTCGCCGCGCACCGCCTCGGAGATGAGCGCCAGTGGGTTCTCGGGCGTGTCGAGGGCGGTGGGGTGGAACTGAACGAACTCCATGTCGACGAGGCGGACGCCGGCCCGCCAGGCAATGGCGTAGCCGTCGCCGGTCGCGACGACCGGGTTGGTGGTGTAGCGATACACCTGTCCGCAGCCGCCGGTGGCGAGGACGGTGGCGTCGGCGATGATCTCGACCGGACGTCCGGCGACGCTGGCTCGAACGCCAAGGCAGTCTCCGTCGCGCACGATGAGGTCGAGGACGCGGGCGGCTTCGATGACGTTGACGCGGTCATCGTCGCGAACGCGGGCGATCAGCGTCCGCGCCACCTCGGCCCCGGTCTGGTCGCCATGGGCGTGGACGATGCGGTTGCGTGAGTGCGCGGCTTCGCGGCCAAGCTTGAAGCGGCCGCCGGGTGCGAGGTCGAAGCGGGCGCCGGCGGCGAACAGCTCCTGCACGCGCGCGGGCCCCTCTTCGACGAGGACCTCGACCGCCGCTCGATCGCACAGGGCCGCGCCCGCGGCCAGTGTGTCGCGCCGGTGCAGCGCGGGTGAATCGCCCGCACCGAGCGCGGCGGCGATGCCGCCCTGGGCGTAGGCGGTCGCGCTGTCGAAAAGCGAGCGCTTGGTGAGGAGGATGACGTCACCGTCCTCCGCCGCGCGCCACGCCGTGTGGAGGCCGGCGATGCCGCTGCCGACGACGAGAAAGCGAGTGCGGAGGCGTTCGGGCATGGAAGGGAAGGAGGGCCGGGACCGCTCGTGCGAGGGAGATGACAGGAAAGCGCCGCAGAGGCAAGCGGTGCTCTTCCCTCGCCCGGGCTCCCGCGAGCAGATTCTGGCGCTACCCATGAGTCCGATTGCATCGCGCAACGAGCCGTGACAGCGTTATCACAGAGGACACCGAGACGTTACACAGGGACTCACAGAGGGACTGCAACTGCGAAGGGCTTTTCCAAAGGCTTTCGCAGTTGCAGTTCCTCTGTGAGTCCCTGTGGATGTCTCGGTGTTCTCTGTGATAACGCTGTCCCGGCTCGTTGCGGGAAGATCTGATCGCGCAGGACCCCGCAGTCCCCCACACGCTGGCCCGGAAAAATGCGCCGCCTCACCATTCTCATCGCCGTGCTCCTCGCTGCGCACATCGCGCTGCTCTTCGTGCAGCCGCGCGGCGCGGTGGCGGAGATGGACGCGGCGGCGGTGGACGTGGGGATCGTGTTCGACGTCGGGGGGCGCGGCGACAAATCGTTCAATGATGGCGCGTACAAGGGGGCCGACTCGGCGAAGGCGCTCCTCGGCGCCGACATTCGCTTCATCGAGCCGGGCGAGGGCAGCGATCGTGAGGCAGGGCTTCGCCTCCTCGCCGCACAGGGGATGGACCTGGTCATCGGCGTGGGGTTCATCTTCACCGATGATCTCACCGATCTCGCGGTCGAGTATCCCGGCGTGAAGTTCGCCGGCGTCGACTATGCGGTGACGGTCGATGCACAGGGCAACGTCGTGCAGCCGCCGTCGAACCTTGCGGCGCTCAAGTTCCGGGAGGAAGAGGGATCGTTCCTCGTCGGCGCGATCGCCGTTCTCGCCGGCGGATCGAAGCGCGTGGGGTTCGTGGGCGGCATGGACATCCCGCTCATCCACAAGTTCGAGGCGGGGTTCCGGGCGGGCGTTCGGCACGTGTGCCCCGATTGCACGGTGATCGCGCAGTACGCCGGGGTGACCCCCGAGGCGTTCCGGAACCCGGGCAAGGGCAAGGAGCTCGCGCTCAGCCAGTACCAGTCCGGTGTCAACGTCATCTTCCACGCGTCGGGATCCACCGGACTGGGCGTCTTCGAGGCGGCGCGGCAAACGCGGAAGTACGCGATCGGCGTGGACGCCGATCAATACGGCGAGGCGCCCGGTCACATCATGACCTCGATGGTGAAAGGAGTCGATGCCGTCACCTTCGACGCCATTCGGCGCGTACGCGAGGGGACGTTCCAGGGCGGCGTCTACTCGTACGGCCTGAAGGAGGGGGGCGTCGGCTACATCTACGATGACAACAATCGGGCGCTCATCCCGCCGGACGTGATCGCGCGGGTGGAACAGCTCGAGGCGGACATCATCGCGGGACGGATTCGGGTGCCGAGCACGCGATGACGGGTCCCTCGCTCGCCATTCGCATGAATGGCATCCACAAATCCTTCGGCTCCGTTCGCGCGAACCGCGGCGCACAGCTGGAGGTGGGCGCGCGCGAGATCCACGCACTCGTCGGGGAGAATGGCGCGGGAAAATCGACGTTGATGCGGTTGCTCGCCGGTCTCTACGCGCCCGACACGGGAACCATCGAGGTCGCCGCGGCGAGCGGTGAGCTGCGCGACGTCACCGGCTGGTCGCCCGCCGATGCCATCAAGGCCGGCGTGGGCATGGTGCACCAGCATTTCATGCTCGTGCGCACGCTCACGGTCGCGGAGAATGTCGTCCTCGGTCGCGAGCCGGTGCGGGGTGGGATGCTCGACATCGCCCGGGCCCTCGAGGACGTTAGGCGCATTGGCGAGCAATATGGCCTCCGCGTGGAGCCGGAGCGGCTCGTGGGTGAGCTGTCGGTGGGTGAGGCGCAGCGCGTCGAGATCCTGAAGACCCTGTTCCGCGGCGCCCGGATCCTCATTCTCGATGAGCCGACCGCCGTTCTCTCTCCGCTCGAGGTCAAGGAGCTGTGGGGCGTCCTTCGTCGTCTGCGCGACGACGGTGCGACGATCGTGCTCATCACGCACAAGCTCGACGAGGTGATGGCCATCTCCGATCGCATCACGGTCATGCGGCACGGGGAGACCGTTGCGCGCATGGAGACCCGGGAGGCGACGCCCGAGAGCATCGCGCGGGCGATGGTGGGGCGCGATGTGGCGCTCATCGGAACGAGGAACGAGGAGGGAGAAGGAAGCAGGTCATCGGCTGGAATTCCTCAGTCCTCCAGTCCTCGTGCCTCATTGTCCGTGGCAGACCTCGTCGTGATGAGCCGCGGCATTCGCGCCGTCGACGGTGTGTCGCTCAGCGTAGCGCCGGGGGAGATCCTCGGCATCGCGGGCGTCGAGGGGAACGGGCAGACCGAGCTGATCGAGGCGATCGCGGGGTTGCGGGCGGTCGCGAGCGGGACGATTCGGCTGGGGGAGCGGGACGTGACCACCGCCTCGGTGCGCGATCGCGCGGCGGCCGGGCTCGCGCATATTCCCGAGGACCGTCACCGTCGCGGCCTCGTGCTCGAGTACTCGGTGGCCGACAATCTCATCCTCGGCGATCAGCACCGGTACGCGGGCGGCGCGCGACGGGCATGGGCGCTCGACGATGTGCGGATCGGCGCCAACGCGCGGGATGAGATCGAGCGCTTCGACATTCGGCCCCCCGACGCCGCCCTGCCCGCGCGCGCGTTGTCGGGGGGCAACCAGCAGAAGATCGTCATCGCGCGGGAGATGGGGGGCACCTACGACGTTCTCCTCGCCTCACAGCCCACCCGCGGCGTCGACGTCGGGGCGATCGAGTTCATCCATGGCCAGCTCCGCTCCGCTCGTGAGGCGGGCAAGGCCATCTTGCTCGTGTCGGCCGAGCTGTCGGAGATCCTCGCGCTCGCCGACCGCGTGGCGGTGATGTACGGTGGCCGCATCGTCGCCACCCTGCCGCGGCGCGAGGCGACCGAGGACCGGCTCGGCCCTCTGATGACGGGCGCGTCCGACACGACGAGACCCGCCGCGTGACGACCCCCGCCACGCGACGGCGCGTGGAGGAAGCGCTGCTGCCACCCCTCGTCGCGTTGCTGGTGGCGCTGGTGGTCGGCGACATTCTCATCATCCTCGTTGGGCAGTCGCCGAGCGCCGTGTTCAGTCTCATGCTGAGCGGAACATGGGGCAACTGGTACGGATTCGGGCAGGTGCTGTACAAGGCGACCACGCTCATCTGCACCGGGCTCGCGGTCTCATTCGCGCTGCGGGCGGGACTCTTCAACATTGGTGCGGAGGGACAGCTGGCCGCCGGCGGTTTCGCCGCCGCGGTCATGGGGCTCGTGCTCCCGGCTGGTACGCCGGGGCTGCTGGCCGTGCCGATCTGCATTCTCGCCGCGCTCGCCGCTGGCGGGGTCGTCGGCGCGATTCCCGGCGTGATGAAGGCGCGCTTCGGCGCGCACGAGGTGATCGTCACGATCATGCTCAACTTCATCGTGCTGGCGCTGCTGAACTGGATCGTGGCGTCGCATCTGCACGTGCCCGAGACGCTCCACACGCCCGACATGCGTGCCGGGACGGTCGCGCGGCTGATGGATTGGGTGCCCGCATTCCACGGTTCGGCGGTGAACGCGTCGCTCTTCATCGCGCTGGCGGCGGCTGGGGTGATGGGATGGATGCTCTTCCGCACGCGCGCCGGCTACGAGCTGCGTGCGGTCGGACTGCAGCCCGATGCCGCCGAGTACGGGGGAGTGAAGGTGGGAACCATCTGGATGAAGGCGTTCCTCATCTCCGGTGCCCTGGCCGGGCTGGGCGGCATCAACTACGTCCTCGGCTACAAGTATTACTACGAGGAGGGCTTTGCGGCGGGGTCGGGCTTTCTCGGCATCGCGGTGGCGCTGGTCGGCCGTAATCACCCGTTAGGTGTCGTGATCGCCGCGTTTCTCTTCGCGACGCTGTCGCAAGGCGGGCTGGCGATCCACGCGCTGGTGCCGAAGCAGATGGTCGAGGTCCTTCAGGGCGTGGTGATTCTCGCCGTGGCGGCGGCGGTGCCGGAAGTGCGGCGGCTCGTGTTGGGCGCGCGGAGCGGAGCCCCCACATGAGCGAGATCGCCGCCTTCATCGCGCAGACGATTCGCATCGCGATTCCTTATCTCTTCGCGGCCTCCGGCGGTGTGGTCGCGGAGCGTGCGGGCGTCGTGAGTCTCACGCTCGAGGGGTTCATGCTCACCGGCGCGTTCGCCGCCACGCTGGGGAGCTACTACAGCGGAAGCCCCTGGATCGGCGTGCTGTGCGGAATCGGCGGCGGCCTGGTGTTCGGAGTGATTCACGCCGTCGCTTCGATCCGGTATCGGGCAGATCAGATCGTGACCGGGATCGCCATCAACCTGCTCGCGGTCGGGCTCACGCGCTTCTTCCTCCTGATGGCATTCGATAGCTCGTCGAACTCGCCGCGCGTTCCCGGGTTCGGTGTTACCGGGGATGCCGCGAGCCTGACGGGGGCGCTGCTGCGGAATCCGCTCGTGTGGCTGGGCCTGCTGGCGATCCCCGCCGCCGCATGGCTGGTGCACTACACGCCGTTCGGCTTGCGGGTGCGGGCGGTGGGCGAGCACCCGGCGGCGGCGGAGACGTTAGGCGTTCCCGTGCGACGCGTCCGCTACCTCGCCGTCGCGCTCTCGGGCATCCTGGCCGGGCTGGGCGGGGTGTATCTGGCGCTCGACCAGCACCAGTTCACCGATTCGATGACCGCGGGACGCGGGTTCATCGCGCTGGCGGCGATCATCTTCGGTCGATGGGAGCCAGTTCGCGCAGGCCTCGCGTGCCTGCTCTTCGCGGCGGCGGAGACGCTCCAGATTCAGCTCCAGGGGATGCAGGGCATTCCGAGCCAGTTCGTGCAGATGATTCCGTACGTCCTCACGATCGTGGCGGTGGGTGGATTCGTGGCGCGCTCGACGCCCCCGGCGGCGTTGGGGAAGGTGAGCGAGTGAACGGGATCGGGGGATCCAGGGGTCGAGGGATCAAGGGCGCAGTGTGAGCCACCGCCCTCAGCCTCCCTGCGTCGACACCGTGACGCGCGCCCTCGACCCCTCGATCCCTCGACCCCCGGACCCCGGCCCTTGAAGCTCCCAGCGGCCATCCCCGCCAACCTCGCCGTCCTCATGCTGACGGCGTTCATGGACATGGTGGGCGTGCTGATGCTGCTGCCGCTGCTGCCCTTCTACGCGAAGGACCTCGGCGCCACCGGGTTCGTGATGGCATGGCTGGGATCGTCCTTCCTCATCGCGCAGCTCATCAGCGCGCCCCTCTGGGGGCGCGTCTCCGACCGTTACGGCCGGAAGCCGGCGCTCATCGTTGGGCTTGCCGCGTCTGCCGTTGCCTACGTGGTCTTCGCGTATGCCGATTCCCTCTGGCTGCTGTTCGTGTCGCGCATCATCCAGGGTGCGGGCGGTGGGACGGTCGGCGTCATTCAGGCGTACGTCTCGGACGTCGTGGAGCCGAAGAACCGCGCCAAGGGATTGGGGTGGCTCTCGGCGGCCACGAACGTCGGCGTGATGATCGGGCCGCTGTTAGGCTCGGCCGCCTCGACCTGGGGGCGTCCGGCGCCGGGACTGATCGCCGCCGGGTTGTGCCTGCTGAACATCGCGTTCGCGTCGCGCTTTCTCGGCGAATCGCATGGCGCGGCGATGAAGGCAAAGGCGCGGCGTGAGCGGTGGGCGACGGTGAAGGCGGTGTGGCGCATCGCGCCGATCTGGCCGGTCACCCTCGTCACCCGGCTCACGCTCGGGGCGCAAGGGGCGGCCGAGCTCACCCATCCCCGGCCCGATTTCGCCAAACGGTACATCTGGGTGTACGCGATCGCGATCGGTGCCTTCTACGGGCTCACGCTGTCGGGGGTGATGCCCTTCTTCCTGATGGAACGCCACGGGATCACCGAGAAGACGATCGGGCCGTTCTTCGCCTACATCGGCGTGCTCAACGTCGTCTTCCGCATTGGACTGCTCGGCAAGGTGATCGATCGCGTGGGCGAGGCCCGGGCCACGCGGCTCGGGATCATCTCGCTGGCGTTAGGTTTTCTCCTCATGCCGTTCACGACGTCGATCGCGACGCTCGCGATCGCCACCGGCCTGCTCCCGCTCGGCGCGACGCTGCTCTTCCCATGCGTCACGGCGATGTTGTCCCAGGTCATCGGCGACCACGAGCGTGGCTTGTACATGGGATTGCAGCAGACGGTCGGCAACATCACGCGCGTGGTGTATGCGCTGTTCGCCGGGAAGGCGTGGGACGTGGGCCACGCGCGCCTCGGCCCCGCCGGCTCGTTCATTCCCTTTTTCGCCTCTGCCGCGCTGGTGGCGGCGACGGCGCTTCTCGCGGTCAAAGTGCCGGACGCGGCGAAGGAGGACGGAGTTGCGGTGAAATGAGGCATGAGGAGTGAGCGGTGAGGAATTCGGATTCCTCACCTCTCATTGCTCATCCCTCATTGTGTCACGATGACCTTCACACTATCCGTCTTCCCCTCGCTCGTCGCTCTCACCACCGACCAGCCCACCTCGGAGGCGGTGATCGTCCCGCCGGGAGCGACCCTCACCCGCAGCGTGTCGGAGCTCGCCCAGCGAATCTCCCGGCCATCGAGCGCGTTGCCGGCGGCGTCCACGACCAGCGCCTCGATACGCATCGTCTGCGAGCGCGGAAGCGCGACGCTGTCGGGAACGATGATCACCCGCGCAACCGGCGTTCCGTTGCTGGAAGGGCCTGACGGTCCGTTCCCGCACGCGAGCGCGCCGACGACGAGCGCGACCGCGAGCCCCCGCTTCAGCAGAGCCGCGATTCCTGCGTGATGAGGCGCACGCCGCGCTGGTAGGTGAAGTACGCGTACGCCCACTGCAGCAGCACGCTCAGTCGGTTGCGGAAGCCGACGAGATACATGATGTGAACGAACAGCCACAACCACCATGCGAGCCGTCCGGTGACGTGGAACCTGCCGAAATCGGCAATGGCCTTGTGCCGGCCGATCGTGGCCAGGTCGCCCTTGTTGCGATACCGGAATGATACCCGCGGCTCGCCGCGAAGATCGTGACGGATGTTCCGGGCCGCGGCGGTTCCCATCTGCATCGCCGCGGGCGCTACGGCGGGCACCTGCTTGCCATCCTGCCTGACGATCGCCAGATCGCCGATGACGAAGATCTCGGGATGACCCGGCACCGACAGGTCGGGCTCGACCTCCACGCGCCCCGCGCGATCGTGCCGCGTGGTCAACGACCGTCCGATTCGCGACGCCTCGTTCCCCGCTGCCCAGAACACCGTTCGCGTCGCAATGCGTTCGTCGCCAATCCACACCGCGTCGGACTCCACGCGTGTCACAAGGGCATTGACCCGCACCTCGACCCCGAGGTCGAGCAGGTCCTCGTGCGCCCGCTTCGACAGCGATTCGGGAAAGGACGGAAGCACACGCGGCCCACCCTCGAGGAGAATCACACGGGTCTGCTGCGTATCCGTTCGGCGAAAGTCGCTCCGCATGGCGCGCGCGATCTCCTGCATCACTCCCGCGAGCTCGACGCCCGTGGGTCCGGCGCCGACGAGCACGAACGTCAGGAGCGCGCGCCGCTCCTCGCTGTCGTCCGTCTTCTCGGCGAGCTCGAACGCGATGAGAAACCGCCGGCGAATCGCGAGCGCATCCTCGAGGCTCTTGAGGCCGGGGGCATGCGCTTCCCACTCCCCATGGCCGAAGTACGAATGGCGCGCCCCGGTCGCGGCGATGAGATAGTCGTACTCGATGTCGGGCACCCCATCATCGAGCTTGACCACGCGTCGTTCCGGATCGATGGCCGAGACCTCGGACATGAGCACTGTCGCGTTCCGTTGATGGCGCAACATCCAGCGGATGGGCGACGCGATGTCACTCCCCGCGAGACCGGCGGTCGCGACCTGGTAGAGGAGCGGCTGGAACACGTGATGATTGGTGCGATCGATCAGCGTGACACGCACCGGGGCGGTCCGGAGAGCACGCGCCGCGCGGATCCCGCCAAAACCACCGCCGAGGATCACGACATGCGGAGTGCGGGCGGTCATTCGTCAGGCAGGGCTGCCGATCGTCACTTTCGACCCGGCCCGAACGTGCTCGGCTCACTCTCGATCACCGCTCGCGCGATGTCGACCATCGGCTCGCCCCGGTCCTGGCTGGTTCGCTGGAGGATGCGATAGGCCTCCTGCTCCGAGGAGCCGGTGCGTCGCATCAGAATGCCCTTTGCCCGCTCGATAATCTTGCGATTCTCCAGCTGGCGCCGCGCGTCGGTCGCTTCGCGGCGTGCCGTCACCAGATCGCGCACGCGCCGCGCCGCCAGTCGCAGGGTGGAGTCGATGACTCGCGGGGACGCCGGCTTGGCAAGAAAGGCGACCGCCGACGTCGCGACCGCGTCGCGATCGGTCAACGAAAGAGTGTTGTCGCCGGTGAGGAGAACGACGGCCGCGTCGTCCACCTCGTGCGCGATCGCCTCGGCTGCCTCCAGCCCCGACCGGCCAGGCATGTGCACGTCCAGCAGCACGACGTCGGGACGCGCCGACCGTGCACTCGCGATCGCCTGCTCCCCGGTGCCCACCTCGGCCACGACCTCGTGGCCGAGCTCGCGCAGCAAGTCCACCAGCAAGGCGCGCGCGTTCTCATCATCCTCAGCCACCAGGACGCGAATCGCGGACACGGCTTCGGTCATTCGAAAGTCCGGGGTGCGGGATAAGGGGAATGGAACGTCGTCATGGCCCGAGCGCAACGAGCGCAACGAGCTCCGCCGGCGGAATGGGCTTGCGAAGCACGAAATCCGCTTCCGTTGTCGTCGCTCGGCTTCCCTCCCATCCCGTCACGACGCCGATGCGCATGTGGGGCCACCGCGCACGCCCCTTTCGCACCAGATCCCATCCGCTTCCGTCGGGAAGCCCGATGTCGGTGATGAGCACCTCGAACGGGTTCGACGCGGACGCCTCGAGCCGGGAGAGTCCCTCGCCAAGCGTCGCCACCGATTCGACGTGATGGCCATGCGACTGAAGCACGAGCCTCAGGAAGTCGCGGCCGTCCTCGTTGTCTTCGACGAGCAGGATCCGACGACTCGATGCAGGCGATGCCACCACGGCCGGCACGTCGCGTGTGGATGCGGAGTGCGCGCGAAAGCGCAGCCGTACCGTCGCGCCCCGTGTGGGGTCGCTCACGATCTCGGCCGATCCGCGATGGCGCTTCATGATCCCATACACTTCGGCCAGGCCGAGGCCGCTTCCCGTGGCCTCCTTGGTACTGAAGAAGGGCTCGAACGCGTGCTCGCGCACGTGCTCGGTCATCCCCACCCCGGTATCGCCCACCTCGACGATGGATTCGACGCCATCGGTGCGCGTCTCGATCGTGATGGTGCCTCCATCGGCGGTGGCATCGAGGGCGTTGTGAATGAGATTCATGATGGCTGCGCGCACCTCGCCGGCGATGCCCACCGCCGGCGCCGGTTCGAGGCGGAGGTCGAGCTGAATGGGCCCGCCCGTTTGCCGCTCGGCCCACAACGACCGCATCATGGCCACGACCTCGTTGGCGAGCGTGGCGAGGTCGAGCTGTGCTTCGCTCGCGTCGTCGAGCGGATCCTGTCGAATGAAGCGGCCGACGCGCGCCGACGTCGCCGCACCAGTCTCGGCCGCCTTCGCGATGCGCGCCGCGTACTCGCGCACGGCCGCTGGATCGTCGGCGTGACGGTCGAGCAGATAGGCCGCGGCCATGATCGGATTGAGCGCGTTGTTCACGTCGTGCATGACGCCCGCCGCCAGCTGTCCGATCGCGGCCAGCCGCCGCTCCCTGGCGTGCCGCTCCTGAATGGCGAGCAGCTCGGCCGTGCGCTCACCGACCATTCGCTCCAGGCGCTCCGTTTCAGTCGATGCTCGGGCGTACAGCTCATCGATCTGTTCGGCCTTCTCCTCCACCTCTCGAAGGAGCGCGAGCCGGTCGGAGACATCCCGCTCGACGGTGACCGCGCCGCGCACCTCGCCCACGTCGTCGCGGAGCGGATTCGCGCTCACCTCGATCACGCGTGAGCTCGCCGGGCCGCGCGCGACCCGCAGCATCTCGGACCGCACCCGCTCTCCACGAAGGGCGCGCGACGTGGGATGGCTCTCGACGTCGACCGGAACGTCGTCGAGCGTGCATGGCCGCTCGCACGCGATCTGGTCGCCGAGCGTCGCGGTGGCGCCGAGCTCGCAGTCGCGCATCGCTTGCGCGTTGGCACGGACGATGTTGCCGTGCACGTCGAACACCCGCACCGCGTCGGGGATCACACCGAAGATGGACGTGAGCTGACCCACCAGATGGGCCAGATCCTCCCGCAACTGCTCACGTTCCGTGACGTCGACCGCGGCGAACACCACCTCGGGAGCGGGCCGCTCGTCCCCGAGCGCGCGAAACACCGCTTCCAGCACGCGAATGCGGGGCCCGTTGCGTACCGTGAGGCGAAGCGCGCGATGGATCCGCCCCTCGCTGGCCTCGGTGAGGGCTTCGCGGATATCGAAATCCGCTGACGGGAATGCCTGTCGGAACGGGATGGTGGCGGCGGCCTCGACGCCCGTGAGCTCGACGAACCGGCGGTTCGTCATCACGAGCGACGAGGAGGCGGCGTCGAGCACGGCGAGGGGCGCGGGGATGGCGTCGAGGAGCGCCTCGAGGCGCCCCACGCGGGCGCGAAAGTCGTCGCCCCTGCCTAGCGAAAGCTCGTGAGCCATGTCGGTCGCTTCATCCTCCAAAGCTGGAATCTAAGACCTGCCGATTCCTCGGGGGAGACAACGGATGACGGTTGCTGAGGCGTATGTGGCTCGTCCACCTCGCGCATGCACGGACCTCCGCCTTCCCCCCCACGTTCGATCGACCCGTTCGCGCTCGCCGCCGCCGTGGCGATCGGCGTGCTCGGCTTCTTGCCGGTCGCGAACTGGATGGCGGGCGGCCACCACGCTCCATGGTACGGCCCAGTCGCGGCCACGTGGGTGACTGGAAGCGCACTGGCGGTCGGCATCGGGCTCGTTCTCGCCATTGCCTCACGCCGGATCCCCGCGCTCTGGCACGATGGCCTGGGTACCCGCTTCGCCTCGGCGCTCGACCGGTCGCCCTGGCTCACGCTCGCCGGCGTGGCGCTGGTGAGCATTCTGGTCTACTCCGTCCTCGCGCATTTGGTCTTCGATGCCAAGCCACTACTGGTCGACGAGATCTTCCAGGTGTGGCAGGCGCGTGTCTTCGGCGAAGGCCGCCTGACGAGCCCGGTGGCGTCACACCCCGAGTTCTTCAGTGGACTGCACCTCGTCGAAGCGGACGGACGCGCCTTCTCGCACTTTCCTCCCGGTCATTCGGCGATGCTCATGATCGGCGAGTTGTTAGGCATCCCGTGGCTCGTCGTCCCGGTCGCCGCCGGCGTGAGCGTGGTGGCGTTCGGGGTGTACCTGCGGAGCGCCGAGCACCGGCCCACAGTTCGGGTGGGGTCTCTGGTGCTGTTCGCCGTCGCGCCACTCGTCGCGTTCATGTCGGCGACGTACATGAACCACGCGACGGCGCTCATGTGGCTGATGATCGCCGTCGCGGCGCTCGCGCGCGCGGTGAGGGACGACGAGCCGCATCCTGTCGCCGCGCTCGTCTGCGGCCTCGCGCTGGGCGTCACCGCGATGATTCGCCCGATCGATGCGGTGGCCTTCGCGCTCCCCGCGGCGGTGTGGCTCCTCGTTCGCGCGATCAGGACGCCGCGGCGATGGCTCGAGGTTGGCCTGGCGGGTGTTGGGGTCGCGTTGCCGCTGGCGGCGCTCGCCTGGTTCAACGCGCGCACGACCGGGGACCCACTGCTCCTCGGTTACGAGATGCTGTGGGGGAAAGAGCATGGGCTCGGCTTTCGATCGAGCCCGTGGGGAGCGGCTCACTCACCGGCGCGCGGGGTCGAGCTGGTCAATCTCTACTTCCTGCGGTTGCAGACGTATCTCTTCGAGTGGCCGATTCCGTCGCTGCTGCCCGCCGTGGCGGCGCTGGCGATCGCCCCGCGCCTCGATCGCCACGACCGCTACCTGTTGGGCAGCGGCGCGCTGCTCGTCACCATCTATTTCGCGTTCTGGCACGACGGGTTCTATCTCGGACCACGCTACGTCTATCCGCTGGCGCCGCTGCTGTCGCTGTGGACGGCGCGATTCCCGGCGTTCATCCATGAGCGTTTGGGGGACGGGCTGCCGCTGCGCACGACGGTCTATTCCCTTGCCGCGGCGACGACCATCGCGACGATCTCGCTCGTCCCGCAGCGGGCGCGGCAGTATGCGGCCGGCCTCACGACGATGCGCTGGGATGCGGAGGCGGCCGCGCGCGACGCCGGCGTGCGGCGCGGGCTGGTGTTCGTCCGCGAAAGCTGGGGCTCGCAGCTCGTCGCCCGCCTGTGGGCTCTTGGCCTCACGCGCGGGCAGACGGAGCGACTTTACACCCGCGTCGATGCATGCCTTCTCGAGCAGGGCATCGAGCGGCTCGAGCGCCAGGGCGTGCGCGGACAGGCTGCCGCCGACGCCTTTGCGCCGCTCATGCGCGATTCGCTGCGCCTCGTGGCATCGACGCTCTCCCCCGACGCGAGCGAGCGCGTGCTCCCCGGCTCGCGATACGTCCCGCGCTGTCTCGAGCGCATCGGCGATGACCGCCGGGGCTTCACGCTCCTGACGCCGCTGCTACTCGCCGGCGCCGACAGCACCCTCTACGCGCGGGATCTCCACGAGAAGGACACGCTGCTGCTGGCCGAGCATCCCGATCGCGAGGTGTGGCTGCTGCGGCCGGCGGATACCGTCTCGGGCTCCGTGCCCCGGTTCGAGCGGGTGAATCGAGACTCCGTGCTTCGAGCAGCGCGTGCGCCGAGGTAGGCACACAAGACCTGAAGATGTCAGGGGTGAGACGTCAGGCGTGAAGTCTCAGAACTGGCGACGACGTTTTCTGACTACTGATACCTGACGTCTGACCCCTGACCTCTCGGGTGTTACCGTCGCTCTACGCCCCGATCGGAGATCCGCTTCGTGCCATCCGCCCCTCTGTCCATCGGGCAAGGAGCGTGATCGTCAGCACCAGTCCGATCAGCAATACGCTGTACGCCGCCGCCGTCCCGAACGCGAGGCTGCGGAGCTGCGCGAGAATCTCGACCGCGATCGGGCGATTCGCGTGGGTGTAGAGGACGACGCTGGCGACGAATTCGCCGACGGCGGTCACCGCGGCGAGCAGCGCGCCGGCAATGAGACCGGGGCGCGCGGCCGGGAGAATCACCCGCCGCACCGCCATCAGCCACGACGCGCCGAGCCCGTGGGCGGCGTCCTCCAGCGACGGGTCCATCTGCTTGAGCGAGCCTTCGACCGCCGTCGCCACGAGCGGGATGCCGCGAATGAAGTACGCGAGCGGCAGAATCCAGAACGTGCCCACGAGCAGCACGCGAAGCGTCAGCGGATCGTTGCGATTGAACGTCGACGCGAGCCCGATCGCGATCGCGGTCGCTGGAATCGCCCACGGGATCGCCACGAGCAGCTCGAGCAGCCGGCGGCCGGGAAACCGCCGCAGCACGATCAGATACGCGGCGACGAAGCACACGACCACATTCGCCGCCGTCGCGATCAGCGCCATCGAGACGCTGTTGCGGATCGGAACCCAGAGCGCAGGGTCCGTCGCCATGCGTCGGAAATTGTCGAGCGTGTACTCGGGGGGCAGCACCTGCGTCGTCCACGCGCCATCGCGCGCGAAGGAAACGAGCACCACCATCGCGTGCGGGAGCAGCAGCACGGCCACGGTCGCGATGGCGAGGGCCGGAAGCAGCGCGCGCGCCAGCGGTGACGTCACCACCACCCGCGTCTGACGGCCCTTCCCGGACATCGCGTAGCTGCGGCGCCGCTCGAAGCGCCTGAGCACCACCAGGCCGGCGATCGCCGCCAGCGCGAGCACCGTGGTCTCGACGTACGCGAGTCCCAGGTTTCCGTTGAGCTTCGACGCGACGATCTGCGTCGAGAGCACACGAATGCCGCCTCCAAAGACGTAGGGCGCCGAGAAGGAGCCGAGCGCGCTCATGAAGACGAGCAGCATGGCGCCGGCGATCGACGGGGTGAGCAGCGGCAGGGTGACGCGACGCAACCGAACGGCGCGCGATGCGCCGAGTCCTTCCGCCGCCTCGTCGAGCGTGGTGTCGATGCGCTCGAGCCCCGCCGAGACGAAGAGGAAGACGTAGACGTACATCGTGTACGCGTGCACGAAGACGATCGCCCACAGTCCGGTGAGCGACCACGGCGCCCGCTCGAGCCCGAGCGCATGCTGCACGATGCGCGTGACCACCCCGCTTTCGCCGTAGAGGAACATGAACGCGACCACGCCGACGAGAGGCGGGAGCGCGGCCGGGAGGGTCGCGATCGCGCTCAGCGTTCGCCGCCCGCGAAACTCGAATCGCGCCAGCAGGAACGCGAGTGGGACGCCGATGACCGTCGCGGCAATGACGGACCCGACCGAGACGATGAGCGTCGAGACGACCGCCTCGCGATCCGCCGGGCTGTCGAAGAACTCCTTCCAGGCGCGCGCGCCATCGGCCAGCGATCCGACGATGACGGAGATGTTGGGGTAGACGACGGTCCAGAGGAGAATGGCGACGACGGGCAGCGCGAGTATGTACGTCCGGGACTGCGGATTGCGGATTGCAGATGGGCCCCGGGATCCGGCTATCGGATCGATGACCGGAACGGGGAATCGCAGGGTCTTTCGTGGAGCCCTATCTGCAGTCGGCAATCCGCGATCTCCGTCGTCTCAGACGACAGCCACCGGCTCGCGCGAGATCCGCACGGCCACCGCCTCCCCTATCTCACGACCCCGCTCGGTCGTGTGGACCTCGACCTCGATGTCGCCCGCCAGCGCCACTCGATAGGCGAGGAGCGCGCCCGCGAACCGGCGCTCGACGATGGTGCCGGGCCAGCCGCCGCTCGATGCGGGGTCGGCCATCTCCAGCGCATCGGGGCGGAGCACCGCGTACCGCGAGCCGCTCCCCGACTCGCCGTTCGGCATCACCACGTCAACCTCTCGTGCGACACCGCCGATCGCGACCACCGCACGATTGCCGCTCACCCTCGCCGGAACGAGTGTCGCGCGGCCGATGAACTCCGCCACCGACCGCGTGGCCGGCCGGTCGTACAGCTCCTCGGCCCGTCCCACCTGAAGAAGCCGTCCGCGCTCGAGCAACGCCACGCGATCGGCGACCGCGAACGCATCCTCCTGATCGTGGGTGACGAACAGCGCGGTGACCCCGAGGCGGTGAAGCATCGCGCGCAGCTCATCGCGCGTAGTGCGGCGCAGCGTGGGATCGAGGTTCGAGAGCGGCTCATCCAGCAGCAGCACCTTCGGCTCGATGATCAGCGCCCGCGCGAGGGCCACGCGTTGCTGCTCGCCCCCCGAAAGGGACTGGATTTGTCGCCCGCCGGCATTCGCCAGCCCCACGTTGGCGAGCGCGCGCGCGGCCCGCTCTCGACACTCGGCCTTCGACACCCCGCGCGCCTCGAGCCCGAAGGCCACGTTGTCGCCGACCGTCATGTGGGGGAACAGCGCGTAATGCTGAAACACCATCCCGAAGCCGCGTTGCCGCGGGGGGAGGGCGGTGATGTCGCGGCCGTCGAGGAACACGCGTCCCTCGTCAGGCATCTCGTGGCCGGCGATGATGCGC
>DATBIU010000228.1:0-3664 GCA_036556765.1 Gemmatimonadaceae bacterium
CAAAGGCGCGGCGGCTGCGCTGCAGCCGACCGCGCCTCATCAGATGAGCGCCGCGGCAGCGCCGCGGCGCCTTTCCATCCCTCGACCCCTCGATCCCTCGACCCCTCGACCCCTTGATCCCCTCGATCCCTCGATCCCCTATCTCAACGCCACTTGCCCCTGCCTCGCATAATCGATCGCGTGGCCCAACAAGCGCGCGGCTTCCTGCGGAGCGTGGAATCCCATCGAGTTCTCCGCCTCGACGAAGTCGGTGAGAAACTGCGCCTTCCGCTGGAAGCTGCGCGCCTGCGCCACCCGCGGGTTCGCGCTGTCCGCGCGCGCGGCGGCGGCGATGTCGCGCGTGAGCGCGAGCACCGCGTCCAGCGCGAGGTTGCGCAGCTCGAAGGTGCGGTCCTGAATGCGCTCCACGCGCGCGCGCATCTCGTCCTCGCTGAAGCGATGACAGGTCTGGCAGGCGCGATTGATGTTGAGCATCGGGCTGCGCACGTGGTGGTCGCTCACCTTCATCGCTCCCACGCGCGTGTACGGCATGTGACAATCGGCGCAGGCGACGCCCGCCCGCGCGTGGATGCCCTGGTTGTAGGTCTCGAACTCGGGGTGCTGCGCCTTGAGCGTCGGCGCGCCGCTCGTCGCGTGCGTCCAGTCGCGGTGGCCGTTCGCCTCGTAGTACGCCAGGATGCTGTCGCCGGTGAGCCCCTTGGCCCAGGGATAGACCAGACGCTTCTCCGGGCCCTGGAAGTAGTACTCCACGTGGCACTGCCCGCAGACGAACGTGCGCATCTCCTGGCGCGTCGCGTTGACGTTCACGTCGTAGTCGCGCACGCCCTGGCTCGCGCGCAGCGCGCGCATCCCTTCCATGAACGCGGGACGCGTCACCCGCAGCTGCATGCTGTTCGGATCGTGACAGTCGATGCAGGCGACCGGATGCTCCACCAGCTTCCGCGCCTCGGCGTACGGCATCGCGTTCACGCGCTCGAAGCCCCGGACGATGTCGCCGGCGCCGGCGCGCGTGTACGCGGCATACATCGAGGCGTGACAGTTGAGACAGGTGCCCGGCTGCTTCGCGACGATCTGCCGCTCGGTGTACGTCTGATCGTCGAGCATGTACGCGTGACCACGCTCCTCGCGGAAGTCGTGCGCGAACGCGTACCCCGCCCAGAACTCGCGGAGCCGGGGATCTTCCGCGAGCCGCGACTGCGCGACCACCGACCGCGGATCGGCATCACTCGGCGTCCGCGGCAGCGCTTCGCTCCCGCCGTACCGCGTCCGCACCTGATCGACCGTGCGACGGTACGAGTCGTACTGGATGGGAAAGTTCTTCCCCCATTCGGCGGGATCGGTGGTGCTGTCGGTCAGCGTCACCACGCGGTAGAAGGGATTCCGGGCTTCCTGCCGCCGCTCGAAGATGTTCGTGAGCAGCGCGGCGAGCCCGATCGTCACCGCGGCGGCGCCGAGGATCACGGCCGCCCAGGTGAGAAGCCGCCGGCGATCTCGCGACGGCTCGCGGGAGGGTTCCGTCATCGTGCGACACTCCGGGCATCAGAAATCATGAAATCACCTCACCCAGTGGCCAACCCGAGCATGACAGCGAACACATGACAGACGCTCGCCACTCTCGTCCTCCGCCCCGTGCTCGATGGACGCGACGATCTCCTCGTGGCAGTAGCGACACGCACCTTCCGTGACCTCGTGATTCCTCGGCGTAATGCGAAGCGGATCCGGGTATCGCCCGGTCGTGAAATAGAACGAGTGCCAGAACCCGTTCGAGGCCTTCGTCGCGTACTTCCCGATGAACGAGTGGGGCGTGTGGCAGTCGTTGCAGACGGCCACCGCGCGATGGCTCGACTTGGTCCACGCCGCGAAGTGCTCGCCCATGACGTGGCAGTTCGCGCACGCCGCCGGATCGTTGGTGAGGTACGACGCGCCCCGCGCATACCCGAACGTGAACACGCCGAGCCCGAGGATCGCGCCGAAGAGAATGAGGAGCGTGGCTTTGGCGAGCATGTTAGAGGCCGGGATCAGGGGATCACGGTGTCGCGGGGTCGAGGGCGCGTATTCGAGATCTCGACCGGCGCCCTCGATCCCCCGACACCGTGATCCCTCGATCCCAGGTTCTCGTTCTTCCTACCGTCAGGAGCCGACAATGCAACTGAGAGCGCTGATAGTTTCGCTCATTCTGGGGCTTTCCGCACTCCCCCTCCCCCTCCCCGCCCAGCGGAACGCCAACCCGCAGGACCTGCAGGCCCTGCGTGCGCGACGCGACTCGATCGAGCACGAGCTCCACTCGGTGGCGATCGTCGAGCGAAAGCTCATGATCCCAATGCGCGACGGGGTGCGCATGCAGTTCGACGTCTACCGCCCCAGAAACGTCGAGAAAGCGCCCGCGATCTTCGTGCGCACCCCCTACAACATGAACTTCTGGGACGTCAACAATGGCGCGCCCGCGGACATGACCGCGCAGCTCACGGCGGTGAAGCGCGGCTACGCCTACGTGGGCGCCAACGAGCGCGGCCACTTCTTCTCCGAGGGGAGCTACGACATCCTCGGCCCCCCGGTGAGCGACGGTGTCGATGAGATCCAGTGGATCGCCTCGCAGCCGTGGTCGAATGGCAAGGTGGGGCTCATCGGCTGCTCCTCCACCGCCGAGTGGCAGATGGCGGTCGCCGCCCAGGCGCCGAAGGGATTGGCGACGATCGTCCCACAGGGATTCGGTGCCGGCGTGGGCCGCGTGAAGCCGTACTGGGAGCAGGGGAACTGGTATCGTGGCGGCGCCACGCAGATGCTCTTCATCTCCTGGATCTACGGCCAGCAGAACCAGGCACGGCCGACCTTCCCGCGCGACGCGTCACAGGAGGACCTGATCGCGGGCGCCAGAATGTTCGACCTGGCGCCGCGCATGCCGCCCGTCGATTGGTCGAAGGCGTTCTGGCACCTCCCGGTGCGGGACATCATCAAGGCCGTCGACGGGCCGCGGGGTGTCTTCGCCGACTCCATGCCCGGCATCGCCACCGGTGGCTACATGGTGCGGCGCACGCCGAACGATTCGGCGTGGTATCGCGGCGGGCTGTTCCACGACGACATGAAGATCAACGTGCCCGGGCTGTGGATCATGTCCTGGTACGACGTGAGCACCGGGCCGAATCTGGCGACGTTCAACCACGTGCGCCGCACCGCCGATCCCGCCGTCGGCGAGCAGCAGTACGCCATCATCGCGCCGACGCTGCACTGCGCGATGCGTCGGGCGACCGAGAACACGATCGTCGGCGAGCGGAGCGTGGGCGACGCCCGCTACGATTACGACGCGCTCACCTGGGGATGGTGGGACCACTTCCTCAAGGGCGAGCGCAACGGCCTGCTCGACACGATGCCCAAGGTCCGCTACTACACGATGGGCATCAACAAATGGCAGACGAGCGACACCTGGCCGCCGCGCGGCGCGGAGCCGATGACGTTCTACCTGTCGAGTGGCGGGAAGGCCAACACGCGCAACGGCGACGGGAAGCTCACGCTTCAGCCGCCGTCACGAAACCGCCCCGACAACTTCACCTACGACCCGATGAACCCCGTCCCATCGCTGGGCGGCAACGTCTGCTGCCAGGGGAACGCGCTCAGCGGCGGGTCGATGGATCAGCAGAAAATCGAAGACCGGCAGGACGTTCTCGTC
>DATBIU010000229.1:0-2928 GCA_036556765.1 Gemmatimonadaceae bacterium
CGGGCTCATCCTCGAGGGGCAGCTCTACCACGGCTCCTCGGACGTGGCGGGCGAGATCGGACACACGACCATCGACTCGACCGGACGCCACTGCAAGTGCGGCAACTACGGGTGCCTCGAGGCTTATGCGTCGGGCCCGGCCATCGCGTTGCGCGCTCGTGAGGCGCTGGATCGCGACGAGGTCTCCGTCCTGCGCAAGATGGTGGGAGACGATCTCGATGACATCACCGCCGCCACCGTCTACGATGCCGCGAATCGCGGCGACGCGCTGGCGCTCGAGGTCGTGCGGGACACGGCGAGGTTTCTCGGAACCGGGGTGGCGAACCTGCTCAACGTCTTCAATCCGGATGTGGTGGTGATCGCCGGCGGCGTGACGCGCGCCGGGGACAAGCTCTTCGAACCGCTGCGCGCCGAGGTGAAGCGGCGCGCGTTCCGGCCGGCCGTGGAGGCGTGCCGCATCGTTCCCGGCATTCTCCCCGGCACCGCGGGCGTGGTCGGCGCGATCGCGACGTTCAAGGCTCAGAAATTGGGGGAAGTGTGAAGAGGCCGGGGTCGCGGGGGCGCGGGGGCGCGGGATCGAGGGCGCGTGGATGGTAGAAGGCGCCGTTGATCCCTTGACCCCTCGACCCCTCGACACCACTCCCGGGCGCCGCAGGCGCCTGGGGGTAATCGGCACCTTCGTGTGGGACACCATTCACGGGCGCGACGCGCGGCAGGTGCCGGTGGAGGAGTGGGGGGGCATCACCTATGCGCTGAGCGCGCTCGACGCGGCACTCCCCGCGGATTGGGAGATCGTTCCCGTCATGAAGGTGGGCCAGGATCTCGCGCTCCGCGCGCGCGAGTTCATTGCCGGGCTCCGGCGCATGGCCCCCGACGCGGCGCTCGTGGAAGTGCCCTACCCCAACAACCGCGTCGAGCTTCGGTATGATACGATGGACCGGCGCAGCGAGCACCTAACGGGCGGCGTCCCCCCATGGACGTGGCTCGGGCTCAAGCCGCTCATCACCAACCTCGATGCGCTGTACGTCAACTTCATCAGCGGCTTCGAGATGGATCTCGAGACCTCCACGCTGCTGCGGCAGCACTTTCGCGGTCCGATCTACGCCGATCTGCACTCCCTCGTGCTCGCGGTGCAGCCGGATGGGCTGCGCACGTTGCAGCCGCTCCCCGACGTGGCTGCCTGGTGTCGGTGCTTCGACCTCGTCCAGGTGAACGAGAACGAGATGTCGATGATGGCGCCCGATCCCATGGCGCTCGCCGCGACGGCGATGGCGAATGGCGTCCGTTGCCTGAACGTGACCCTGGCCGGAAAGGGCGCGGTGTTCTTCGCCGCACCAGGGTTCGATCGCCTCGCCGATCTCCACGCACAGCCGCCGCTGGGTGCCGCACTGGGCGCCGTCCGGACCGCGCTCATTCCCGCGCCGGCCGCGCTCTCCGCCGGCGATCCCACCGGATGCGGCGATGTCTGGGGCGCGACGTATTTCTCGCGGCTGCTCGCCGGTGATAACTTGACGGTCGCGATGCGGGCGGCGCACGACGCCGCCGGCCGCAACGTCGACCATCGGGGAGCCACCGGGCTCGCCGGCCACCTGCGCGGAGAGCTCAGCTCGCGATGACGACCGTCATCAACATGCCACCATCGCTGGACGATCGCACCTTCGAGTCGGTGCTGCAGCAGGTCGCCCCGCTGCCGCCCGACGAGAAAGTGCTGCTCGACACCCGCCACACGCGGTGGGCGTCGCCCTACGGCCTCACCGCCCTCCTCGTGCTAGCGCAGACGCGCGCCGAGCGTCCCGCGTTGTACGCGCCGGAGGCGGAAGAGACGGCGTCGTACTGGGCGCGCGCTCAGTTCTTTCGCTATGCCGAAGGCCTGTTCGAGATGCACGGCTCGGTGCCGCGCGCCCGGGGAGCCGGCGAGTCGGACGTTCTGCTCGAGATCACCCCGGTCTCGAAGAGCGAGGACGTCCACGAGGTCGTCGGCCGCATTCAATCGAAGGCGCAGGCGATCCTCGCCAAGGAGCTCAATCTCGACCCGCGCGCGACGATGGGCTTCGCGATGACGCTCTCGGAGGCCTGCCAGAACATCGTCGAGCACGCCGGTCGCGGCGGCTGGGTGGCGGTTCAGACCTACCGGTGGCAGAAACGGCTCGGCCGGCGCGTGGTGCAGATCGCGGTGTGCGACGGGGGCATCGGCTTCCGGGCATCGCTCGAGAGCGCACAAGGTCGTCGAGGTGATCGGTGGGATGATGCGATGGCGCTAGAGGATGCGGTCATTCGCTCGGTGTCAAGGTTCCGCGATGCGGGGCGCGGCCAGGGTCTTGCGGGGATTCGGCGGTACGTCGGCCGATGGGATGGGAAGTTGTCGATTCGCAGCGGAACAGCTAGAATCGCGATCGTTCCGAGCTGGGATGAAGATGTCCCGCTCGAAGAACAGCTTCCCCCGTTTCCTGGAGCGCAGGTGCTGATCACGATTCCAGAGCGGACCGCCGCGCGGTGATCAATCACATCGACCTCGGGACGGTGCTTCGCCGCACCGTCTGCGATCTTTACTCCGATCTCGTCACACGTCCCACCGGCGCGGCCGTCCGCACCGGCATCGAGCAGCAGCTCGCCGATGCCGGAGAGCGCACGCTCACCGTCATCGACTTCACCCACGTCGGGCTGCTCGATTTCTCGTGCGCCGACGAGATTGTCGCCAAGCTGCTGGTCACCTATTGCGAGCCGGCTGGCGCCACGGGGCGTGTGGCCCCGCCGCGCGACTGCTACTTCCTCTTCAAGGGGGTGAGCGACTCGCACCTCGACGCCATCGACGCAGTACTTCAGCGACGCGGGCTCGCGCTGGTGGCGCAGACGGACGATGGGTCCCCCCTGCTCATCGGCACCGTGGACGATGGGGAGCGGCGCGCGTGGGAAGCGGTGACGCGACTT
>DATBIU010000230.1:0-4102 GCA_036556765.1 Gemmatimonadaceae bacterium
GGTCGCGTCCAACAGCAAGTGTGGGAAAGTCTTGGTGACTTCGACCTCTTGCAGCGCGTCGAAGAGGTAGATTGTCCCGTGCTGATTTTGCATGGGCGGCACGATCCGATTCCGCTCGAGGCATCCGAGGCGCTTGCCCGCGCGCTTCCCGATGCGCGCCTGGTGGTGCTCGAGCAGAGCGGTCACGTGCCGTACGTTGAGGAGCCCGAGACGTTATTCCCCGAGATCGAGCGCTTTCTCGAGACAGCGCCGGTCCAGGCAAGGTGAGATGCGCACGATGAACGAGGCCATTCAGCCGCACGTCGGCACCATTGAGGTGAACGGCAAGCGGTACAACGTCGCCGTACGCGTCGCGTACGACGGCCTCGAGTTCGTCGGCCGCCTGTGGTTCGCCGAGGATGATTGGGACGACGCCGGAACGCCCGACCGCGGGTACCTGACCGGGCGCACCAAGGAAGACGTCATCACCATCGCGCGCGGATATTCCCAGCACGAGCTCGCCGCGCGCTGCCGTCGCGCCCTGTCGAACAAGCGGCGCTTTCCGATGCTGCGGAAGGTGACGGAGGAGATTCTGGCGAAGGTCCGCTACCTCAACCAGCTCTCCGTCTCGATGCGCGCGGGATTGATCGATCTCGAGGGGGCGGCGCAGGAGATCGACTACACCGAGCAGCAGCTGCATCAGCTCGTGCGGCGGCTCAGGGCCGCCGCCGGAGTCGAATCGCCGCAGGCATGAACCCTGCCCGCACTCGGGATCATGAGTGCGCGAATCACCCCATACGAAATGTTTCTCGAGTCGCTCGAGGCGGTCGCCTTCCCCGCGATCCGCGCCGAGGCGGCGCAGCGTGGCACCGACACTCGGCGCCGCGATCAGTTCGTGTTGCTCGGTCACGTCGGTGCAGCACTCGAGCAGTTCGTGACCGACGATGCCGATCCCGACGCCATCGACGAATACGCCGAGCTCGTGTATCAGGGCTATCAGTTCTGGGAGTTCGGGTGCCGCCTGTACTCGTTCACGGAGGACGTCACCCGCGAGCTGACGGAGGAGGAGTACGACGTCAGCGGCTGGACGTTCGCGGGGCCGCCGGCGTGTTATCTCCAGTTTCCGTATCAGCGACTGTGGGCGCGGGTGATGGCCGAGGCGCCGTACGAGCCGGTGGACGGGTGCTTCGTGGTGGTCGATGATACGGAGCCGGCGCCGGGGGCGGGTGCACATCTCCGGATTCAGCTCGTGTTAGGCTTGCGGGCGGATCGGCCGGGCGTGTCGCTCGTGTCGTATCGCACCGATCTCACGCCGACGGAGGTGCGTGAGCTGGCGCATCGGCCGTGGCGGGACGACGGGCGGCCGTTCGCGACGGCGATTCCGGGCGGGGAGCGGAAGGGGTACCAGACGCTGGCGACGACGAGTGAGCTGGAAGCGCTGGTGATTCGGGCGCTGCATCACCTCGACGTGCACCACGATTCGCTGCGGGCGGCGGATGGGTCGAGTGCCGAGGGGCAAACGCACCTGGCGCACACCGTCGTCGAGCATGGGTAGTCGTTAGGGCCTCAGAAGTCGTCGCGCCATCTCGAGCGCGATGTCGATGACCTTGACCCACCGTTTCTTCTCGACCGCCTCGCGCGCCCGCCCATCGGCCCCGGTCACCGTGATGATCGCGCCGACTTCGACGCAGACACCGCGAATCGTGCACACACGCGCGCGAACGTCGTGTGCGCGGAGCCCCGTGCCACCTCCGTCGGCTATCGTCCCCCACGCCGCGTCCGCGGTCGTGCGAAAGTGGGATGTGCGTTCCACCCCGTCGACCAGCACCTCGAAGCTCCGAAGATCCAGCGGATCCGTGGCGTCGCGCACCGCATAGCGAAAGATGACCGTGGCGTTCTCGGCCGGGACGCTCACACCCGCAGCGGGATGGGCAAGGACCAGGATGGGCGGCTCATGTGCCGCTGACGTCGCCTGCTGAGCGACGAGCGACGCCAGGCCCGCCACACGCACTGCCCAACCCGTATCGATTCGTCGGATGGCACTCACCGCGACCTCCTCTCTGGTGGTGCAGAGTAGATGCGCGGTGGTGACGCTATTCGCTCAGCGCAGCCTCCCCGTGATCGCACCAGCGGAGGAGCACGGTGCCGAGAATCGACCGCGGCACGCGCGCAATCCGCATCGCGGGATAGACGGGATTCAGCGACTCGAGCTCGATCGACTTTGCGCGGATTCGCCCGACTTTCTTGACCACGTACCCGCCGTCGATGTCACGCGCGACGACGACCGTGTCACGCACGAGCTTGTCCCCCACGCGCACGAGCACCACGTCGCCGGTGTGAATGAGGGGCTCCATGCTGTCGCCACGAACGGTCAGGGCGAGGTACTTCCCGCGCGGAAGGTCGTCGGGCAGCGGAATACAGGAATCGACCTCGACATCCCAGAGCTCTCGGCCGGGCCCCGCGGCAATGGCCAGATCGCAGACGGCAGCACGCCGGCTCCGCTCCATGTCGACGATCACGGCGCCGACGGGCGCCGCGACATCGAATCGCTCACGCTCCGGCGTTGACCCGATCACGCTTACGCCGAGGCGAGCGGCGTGGGCAGTGGCGACGATTCGATTCCGCAGAGCCAGCAGTTCCTTGGACTCCAACAGCTCCGGATCGTGCGCCCACTCGCGCCGATCGCGCGCGATCCACCGAAGAAATCGCGCGTCGTCGTACGCAGGCGATGACGGACGATAGCGCTCCGCGTACCCCACGAGATCGATCAGTGGGTCGCTTCGCGCCTCGAGCAGGTCCAGCTCGGCGGGTGTGTAATCAGCGGGCTCTGTCATCGATCGGCTCCTCACCGCGACGCCGGGGTCGCGTCTGTCGCATGGGATACTCCTTCACCACCCGCTCGCCGCGCGCGAGCGCGTCCAACGCCGCGGCATCATAGGCCCCGGTGCGCCGCAGGAACCGGACGAGTTCCGCTCGTTCATGCGCGCCGAGAGACTCACCAAAGCGCAGCGCGGCCTCGATGAGTCGCGCACGAAGACGCGTGACCCGCTTGACGATCGTCGATCGCTGCTCGCCGAGCATGCGCGCGATGGTGGAGAACGATGTGCGCTGAGCGACCCAGGACAGCAGGCGTCGGTCATCCGGCCCGATGGCGAATTCCATCGCGGAAACCAGGCGATCGAGCACGGGAGGCAGCGGCGCCGGCTCCCAATCGCATCCCTGGGTCATCCGCACGCTGAACTCGGAGCACGCCGTCTCCAGCACGCGCTCCGCGCCCGCCAGCAGGGTCGCGCGCTCGTCGAGCCGCCGTTCGCGAAGCAACCGTTGGCGCAGCGCCGCACGGTGCTTGTTGCGAGCGGCGGTAATGAGGTAGGCGACGATCGAGCGAGGGCTCGGACCGGCTTTATCCACGAGTCCGACCACGACGTCGCACAGCAGATCAGCGGTCCACGTCCGCCATTCCGGCGCCGGAACGCGCACCAGCTTCGCCTGCGACATCACGACCTCCTGGAATCGCTCCAGAAACTCGTCGATCGCCTCGGCATCCCCGCGACGCACCGCGGCGACGAGTGCCGCATCGCCGACCTCCCGATATCGATTCTGCACGCCGCCTCCGCACCCCGGCCGTGCTAGCCGCCGATTCCAGCGTCGACGTCGGCGCCGGCAATGCGTGGCTCACACTCCTTCCCGAGGAGGAGATGCGCACTGGTGACATCGATCGTGGTCACGGCCTGTACGGGTCATCGGCGCGGCCGAGCGCGATCGAGTCGGTGAGATGGCGGGCGATGAATCGCCGCAGGAGCTGCGCGAAACGCGCGGCCGTGCGCCGGTCTAGCGATGGGTCGAGCAGCCGGTCGTGCCAACGCCGCGCCCGCGCGGGACGGATTCCATAGCGACGCGCCGTGCGCAGCATCGCGATCAGATCTGTGCGCGCGTCCGCGACCTGCTGGAGCTCGACGGCCAGCGCTGGCGCCGCCTGCCGCCGCCGCGCGCGCTCGGCCTTCCCCATCTCCTCGAGGCTGGGCCGATTCCTCGACGCCGTGAACCCGAGGTTCGCCAGCGCTCGCCCGATCGCCGACGTCTCCGTGTTCTCGAGACACGCCACGGTGTTGACGTCGCCGTC
>DATBIU010000231.1:0-13934 GCA_036556765.1 Gemmatimonadaceae bacterium
GAGCCGGCGCGGCTGCAGATCCTCAATACGCTGCGCGATGGGGAGCGAACCGTGACCGAGCTGGTCGACGAGACCGGGCTCGGCCAGGGCAACGTCTCCAAGCACCTGCAGCTCCTGCACACCCTCGGCTTCGTCACCCGCCGCAAGGAAGGGCTGCACGTGTACTACGCGGTCGCCGACCGGAGCGTCTTCAAGCTCTGCGACATCATGTGCGGCCGCCTCGAGGCGGAGACGAGCGCGCGGCGGACGGTGCTCGCCGCGCGCTGACTATTTCGCCGCGGCGTGCTCGGCCTTGTCCGCGTCCGCCTTGGTGCGATGCACCGTGCCATCCGGGTGCTCAGGCGGTGCATACAGCGTGTAGAACCGGAGCGGCTTGTGGCCGGTGTTCCTCACGTTGTGCCGCGCGCCGGCGGGAACGATGATCGCGATGTCGCTCTCGATCCGCGTCTCGCGGCCATCGATCACGACTTCGCCCTTTCCCTCCTCCACTCGAAAGAACTGGTCCGTCGTCTCGTGAACCTCTTCGCCCAGCTCCTCGCCGGGCGCGAGCGACATGAGGACCAGCTGCATGTGGGGCCCCGTGTACAGCACACGCCGAAAATCCCGATTCTCCTCGGTCTGGTCTTCGATGTCGGCGATGAAGCCTTTCGTTTTTTTCATCGAGTCCTCCTCGTGTTTGCTCCGTCGCGCTGCGTACTTCCTCACCTCCTTCAGAATAGTCGGCCCATGGCGGGGCCGCAGTGGCACTTTGCTGCACCGGATGTAGGGGATACCACGAATCGGATGCCTGCCGTGGGATTGGTTGACGCCCTGGCTGGGGTGCCCAAGCGGCCACGGACTGCCGGAACTGCCGAATAGCCCGAATGTCGCGAATGATCGAGCGCGCGAGTCAGGCTCCGCGAAGTGTTGACCACGGAGCTATTGAAACTGCGTCCGCGCGTGGAGCGTGGTACGGCGCCGTGCGATATTCGGGTCATTCGGGTCATTCGGCTGTTCCGGCTGTCCGTGGCCCCTCATCGCGATCGTTCCCCGAGTTACGCGGTGAACCGGAGGCTTCCCGGGATTCCCCTGGCGGAATCCATCGTCCTGATTCACCGTCAGGATGATCAAGCCTTCCCGGGCTCGCGTTGATGATGTCGGGCAAGAGTGGGCTTTTGCGCAGAAAAGGAGGGACAGCTGCAGTATCGGGCGGTCCGATCGTTGTCGGCTCGCGCGTCATTCCCGAACAGAACATCGCGTCCCACTGGAGGAGACCCACAATGTCACGCCGCATCATTCCGTTCGCGCTCGCGACAGTCCTGCTCCTTCCAGCCGCTGCAAGCAGCCAGGCTACCGGCGCCGACGTCATCAAGCAGCAGGGCGCCGGCCCAATCGCAAGCGGCATCACGTTCCCGATGCCAGCCGATCTGCACTATCGCATCGCCTGGCGAGTGAACGTCGGCCCCACGGCGCCGGACTCGGTGGTACCTGGCTTCCGCGAGGCGGCCAGCTTTCTCTACGTGAGCGATGCCAACAAAGTCCCGCGCGCGAACGTGCACCTCGCCGTCGTCGTGTGGGGCACGGCGACGCATTCGCTCCTCAAGAACGAAGCGTACAAGGCGGCGAAAGGCACCGACAACGCCAGCATCCCCCTGTTGCAGGCGCTGAACGACGCCGGGGTGCAGGTCATCGTCTGTGGGGTGGCGCTGATCAATCGGAAGCTGTCGCCGAGCGACCTGCTGCCGTTCGTGAAGGTGGCGCCGACGGCGACGCACGCACTGGCCACGCTTCACGCGCAGGGATACGGTATTCTGACACCCTGAGCAGCGCCTAACGCAATGGAGCTCGGTCGGCCCTGAACGTACGACCGGACGACGCTCTGGCGCCTACCGCGGCACCTCGCCGAGGTGCCGGTCGAGATCCCGCATGGCCGCTTCGTAATACGGGTCGGCCGGAGGCAGGGGTCTGATCTCGTCCCGCTTGCGGCGCGAAGTCGACCGGCACAGCAGCGAGCCCGCCAGCCGGAACAGCCCCCAAACGACGAGCCCGGCGACGGCGAGCTTGAGCGTCAGGATCGCGATGCCCATCAGGGCGCCCAGGACGCCCAGCGTAATCGCCAACGCTATGATCGAGAGCGGAATCGCGACCGCGAGCGCGATCACAACCTTGAGCAGCTTCCAGAGTGTTGCCATCGTGTCCTCCAGGTCCCCGCGTCGTTGGGGGGTACCAGTCAATACGGCGGCGGTTGGCCCTGTGATTCAACTCCCTGGCCCGAGGGGAGCGTCGACGGACCGCATCGCGGGCTCCGCCAGGGAGATGCTGGGCTCGCGAGCTGCCTTGGCAAGCCTCCGCCTTCGTCGGTGGGCTCCGCGGTGAATGGTCACCGTTGTCGGAACTCCTGGAGCACCAATCTTCCGCCACGACGGCCGATCGTGTCAGCGGTTCGAGAAAACGAAAAAGCGGATACCATGACAGGTACCCGCCTTCTTCTCGTCATCGGGACGGCGGGATTTGAACCCGCGACCCCCTGAACCCCATTCAGGTGCGCTACCGGGCTGCGCCACGTCCCGTCCGGCCGGTCGCCCGGCGGAGTCCTGCAATCTACCCGGCCGCCCTTCCCACATCAACCGACCCCATCGCCCACGTCGCCGACTCCCTCACTCCTCACTCCTCGTTCCTCCTTGCCCCTACCCGAGCATGCCTAACCACTCCCCCGCCCCAACCACCTTCCCGACGAAGAACTCGCCGAACTCGGCGTAGACCGCGCTCGCCCGGTCGAACCGCATGTCCGTCACGAGCTTCTTGAACTCCAGCGGCTCGCGCGCGAACAGAGTGACCCCCCACTCCCAGGTGTCGAGCCCGACCGACCCGGTGATGATCTGCTGCACCCGCCCCGCGTACCGGCGGCCCACCTGCCCGTGCGCCAGCATGAGCTGGCTCCGCTCCGCCAGCGGCAGCGCATACCAGTTCGCCCCCTCCGCGCGCCGCTTCGACATCGGATAAAAGCAGATGTACGGCATGTCCGCCGGCAGCGGCGGGAACAGCCGCCGCTGCACATGTTCACTGGTGCGCTCACGCTCCAGGCGGTCGCTCAACTCCCGCTGATAGACCTCATCGCCTAACGCTCCGCCACGCGCCTCCGCCTCGCGCACGAGCGCGGCCGTCACGTGGTAGAGGCCGGCCTCGGTCACGCCAAGATGAGCGGACGTGACTCGCATCGACTCCATCAGCCGCAGGTGTGACAGCCGGTGCTGCGCGTCGCGCAAGGACTCGAGCGTCGGCCGAAAGTGCACCAGCATGAGATCCGACCGCGAGCCGATCAGCGCGACCGGTACGCTCCACCCGCCTTCGATCGGATTCGCGACCTCCGACAACCCATGGCGGACGGTCTCTCGCTCCTGCGCCAGCACATCCGGCGGCAGCGCGCGAACCGCCGCGCGATCGACCTGAAAAACCTGATGGAGTGAGTACCAGCCCTCGAGCGTCTCCGGGGGATGCGCGACGTCTGCCATGCGGAGATGATGGCGAAATGCCGGGGCGGATGGCAGGGTCCGTCCTGGACGATTGCGGATTGCGGACTGCGGATTGCGGTCGGATGCGGGCACCCGCAATCCGGAATCCGCAATCCGCAATCGTCTCTTTATCCCCACTCCCGCGCGCAAGCCTTCACCGGCGCGGCGACACTGGGCGCGACGATGCCCGCCTCGGCGATCGCCCGACCCGCGCGCGAACGTCCCGCATTCCACTCGTACCACGCATCGCCGGCGACCGACGTGAACCGCTCGGCGATCGCCGTCCGCGCAAGCTCGCGAGTCGTCCCCACTCCGCGCTCCGACGCCGCCAACACCTCCGGAACCGCCCGCGCCGAGAGGTCGCACGCCAGGTATCGCAGGTCGAGCTTCCCCGTCTCCGCGTGGCGCGCGACGTTCTGTCGCACGATCCAGCTTTCGTGGTTCCACATCGACATGAGCGACATCCCGATCACCGCCAGCGCACCTGCTCGCCCGAGCAGTCTCCGGGCGCTGGGCTCGCGCAGCAGCTCGTACGCGAGCAGAAACAGGCTCGCGGCGACCACGAGCATGTACGCCTGAGCGTACAGCCGCGTCGTCGTGAATCCGTACGCGCCCTCGTACAGCAGCACGCGGCGGAACGCCGAGTGGAGCAGCAGCTGCGTTTCGCCGAGCACGATCAGCTCGACGACGAGGATCCGGCGTCGCCGATGGGTGGCCGGAGCGATGAGCGCGAGCCCCAGGATCACGCCACCGCACAACGTCGCGACCACCGTCAGCTCCGCGAATCCGCGGCGTGCCCACTCCGCGTACGAGATGTCACTCCCCTGAGCTCGCACCGCATCGCCGAACAGGTAGCTCAGCTGCAGCGTCAGGAAGAGCGTGAACACCCCCGCGATCGCGCTCAGCACCATCAAGCGCTCGGTCTCGCCAAGCTGAATGAGCGGCCTCGTCTCCGCCGCGCGGCGCGCGACACGGGCCGACCGTCCCGTCGCGTAGCCCAGGGCGCCGAGGGAGAGACCGAGGATGGCGGTGAAGAACACGAGGCGAGGAACGAAGTGCCAGGTCGAAAGCAGACGTTCCACATCCTCGCGCCACGCATCGAGCGTGGGGTCGACCGACGACAACAGCAACGCGAACAGGCCAGCGATCGGAATCGTGAGGACGACGCCGCGAATCAACGGAACGGCGCGGTCATTCGTCAGCTCCCGCACCGTTTCCGTCGCGCGCCGCGTCGCTTCGGCCACACACGTCACGAACACGACCACAGGCAGCGCCGCCAGCTCGAGCACCCGCGCCGTCGCGTAGCGAGCAGGGTTCGCGCGAGCGATCGCGACCGTGAGCAGCACGAGCGTGGCGAGGATCGATAACACCTGCAGCGGCTCACTCGATGTCGCGACGATCCCGACCGCCAGGAGGAGCGCGAGCGAGAGCGGCGGAACGACGTGGCGCGCCGTGCCTTCGGCGCGTGTCTGCGCGACGAGCGCGAGGCTCGCCGCCGCTACGCAGAGGAGCCAGTTGACCCCGGGGCTCGCCTCCCAGAGGATGGCGGCGCTCAGTCCCGCGACGAGCGCCGAGCCCGTCCAGAGCCTGACGAGCACCGCGCGATGCGTCGGCGATGACACCTCGGAAGGCGCGAACGAAGCGGTAGTCATGTGCGTCCTCACTGTGAGATCAGACCGCGGTCGGCAGGGCGCCGAAGCGGCGTTGTCGGTGCTGAAAGTCATCGAGCGCGCGCTCGAGATCGGCGGCGTCGAAGTCGGGCCACCGTTTGTCGGTGAAGTGCAGCTCGGCGTACGCGCTCTCCCACAACAGGAAGTCGCTCAGCCGCCGCTCTCCGCCGGTGCGAATCAGGAGGTCGACGTCGGGGCCGAGGGTCGAGGCATCGTGCGCCGACCGGCGGATCGCCTCGCGAGCCGAATAGTCGACCGCCAGGCGAAGGTGCAGCCGTCGTCCGTGAGCGGTGAGATGTTCGGCGGCCTCGATCTGCTGCACGAGTGGCGGCGCCAGGCGGTCCCGTCGTCCGATGACGGACAGTCGCACGCCGTTGTCCTGGAGGGCCGCCGCTTCGGACGCCAGGTATCGGCGAAAGAGTCGCATCAGCGTGGCGACCTCGCGAGTGGGACGCTTCCAGTTGTCGGATGAGAACGCGAACAGCGTCAGCGTGCGGACGCCGAGTCGCGGCGCCGTTTCCACGACGCGGCGAACGGCATCGGCGCCGGCGCGATGTCCCGCGGTGCGCGGAAGGCCGCGTGCGGTCGCCCAACGGCCGTTGCCATCCATGATGATGGCGACGTGCAGCTGGGCCTCTCGAGGTGAAGTACTTGGCGTCATAAAGTAAGCAGAGAAAAAAAATTACCGATCCCGCGCCTCGCGCGTGGAGCGGATGAGCGCCTCCATGTGCGCGAGATACTTCTCGAGCACGCGGCGGCCGGTCGCGGTGATGCGATAGTCGGTGTGCGGAACGCGCCCCTCGAACGACTTGGTGACCGCGATGTAGCCGGCGTCCTCGAGCTTGCGCGCGTGCACGCTGAGATTCCCATCGGTCGTGCGCAGCAGCGTCTTGAGGTCGTTGAACGACAGCGTGTCGTTCACGGCCAGCGCGCTGACGATGCCAAGGCGAATGCGCTCGTGGATGAGCCGGTCGAGCGCCAGCGGGTCGCTCTCGGCGGCGTGACCGCGCACGCTCCGGAGCCGCTCGCCCCCCTCGGGGCGCGGCTCGTCTCGTGAGGCAGCGCTCGACTTAGCCACCGTGTCTCCTGGCGATAATGAGTCCAAAGCCGACGTGCAGCGCTCCGAATGCGCCGCCGAGCACCCAATGGGCGGTCCAGCCGGGGAGGATCAGCGAGACGACTCCCGCAGCGATGAACAGCAGTCCCATCAAGGGCACGACGCGAACGGAGAACGCTCCTCCGGTGATGATGGCCGTACCGTACAGCAGAAGCCACATGGGCGGCACGAGCGCGAAGGCGTCACGCTCGAGCAGCGCATAGGTGAGGATCGCGCCGACGGTCATCGGCGGCACGAAGCTCAACAGGAACTTGCGCCCCGCTCCGTGAAAGAGCGGCGCGTTGGCGCGCTTCGCCTTGCGCCACGTGGCATACCCCGAGACCCCGATCGCGACCGCGGCCGCGGCGAACCAAGTGATGAGCTGCCCCCGGACCGTCGGTTGAGCGACGGCGACCGCGGCAGCACCGAATGCGACCGCGCCAACGGCGACCATCCCCCACCCGGACACGGCGGTGAACGCGGCCGCGTTCTCCATCGTCTCGCGGATGAAGCGAAGGTCGTCGAGCGCCCTGCCCTGGAGCGACGGGACGGCGCGCTCCGCGCCGGAGCGGCGGGTCATGGCGCGGAATATTCTCCCGGACTTCGTCATTGTCAAGTGCTTTATGTCACAAAGTCAGGCACCGCTCACGGACGCCGGGCGGACGGAAGCAGCGCCCCCGCCCCACTCGCCGCGTAGGCCGCCAACCGCGCCAGCTCCTCGCGATACACACGCTCCAGGAATGCCTTGGTGGCCATGCGCTCGACCACACCGAGGATCCCCCCGCGCGTGGCGACGACGGTCGTGATGACCACGTCGGACTCGCGCCCATCACGCGCGGGATTCAGCGTGAACGTCGTCACCGTCTTCCCCTCCATGTCGCGCTCGACGAGCACCCGCCCGGGCTTCGGCTCCTCGATCTCGGCCCGCATCGTTCGCGTCGTCCCGAGCACCGTCATATCGAAGCGAATGCGGGTTCCCGCGCCCACTCCTCCGTGCTCAACTTCGATGTTCCGGAAATACGCCGACGGCAGGATGTGCGGATGACCCTCCGTGTAGTCGGCGAGGATCGCGTACACCTCGGCCGGAGGGGCGGGAATTCGGCGCGACGCGCTGACGGTGAGGGTCGCCACGGCTAACTAACGTGCGGCGCCTCAGTCACGATGGCAATACGAGCCGTCGTGACGTGCGACACCGCGCGTGGCCGCACTCCCACACTCAAGGGCGTGGCACCGCGGCCGTGTCCAACTGCCGAAGAAGCTCACCCAGAACACGCATCTCTTCCCCGTACGTCGCCCAATCGTCGGCACGCTGCGCCGCACGCGCGCGCTCGTAATGCGCCACGGCCCGGCGAATGGCCTCGGTGTTCGCGGCGACGGCAGTCGTCACTCGCGCGGGCGCCGGCTCCGTCACGCCTCGCTGCGCGAGGAGCGGTGCGCCGCCGCCGAACAGCCGCGCCAGCCCGCCCTCGAGCGATTCTTCCATGACGACGCGGCTCTCGTGCGCGACGATCACCCGCTTGAGCTCGGGGATTCGGCCGCCTTCCGCGCGGAGATACAGCGGCTGGACGTAGATCAGCGACTCCTCGATCGGGATCACGAGCAGCTCGCCGCGAATCACCTCCGAGCCGCGCTGATCCCAGAGCGAGATCTGCCGCGCGACCTCCGTGTCCTGATTGATGCGGTTGACGATCTGCGTTGGCCCGAACACCAGGCTCTGACGCGGAAACTGATAGACGAGCAGCTTGCCGTAGTGCTCGCCGTCGTTCCGGGCGACCATCCACGCCGCGAGGTTGTCCTTCTGGCGCGGTGTGAACGGCCGCATGAGGATGAACTCGGGCTCGCGCTCTCCCGGCAGGCGCATCACCATGTGGCGCAGAAACGACTCCGTCTGATCGACGCGTCCCGCCCCCGGGATCTGCCACTGGTCCTCGCGATGGTAGAATGTCTCCGGGTCGCTCATGTGGTACGTGGCGTAGAGCGCCGTCTGCATCCGGAACAGGTCCTCCGGATAGCGCACGTGCGCGCGGAGATCCGCCGGCATCTCCTCGATGGGGCGGAGCAGCCCCGGATAGATCTTCGCCAGCGTGCGGATGATCGGATCGGCCGCGTCGATCTGGAAGGCACGGACGTCCCCGTTGTACGCGTCGATGACGATCTTCACGCTGTTTCGCATGTAGTTCGTCCCGTCCGTCGCGCGCTGGGAGTAGGGGTACCGCGCCGTGGTCGTATACGCGTCGAGAATCCACTTGAGGGTGCCGTCGTCGGCGATCACGAGATACGGATCGCGATCGAGCACCAGGAACGGGAGCGCGCGGCGAGCCCGCTCGCGGACGTCGCGGTGGTAGATGATGCGGGTGCGCTCGGTGAGGTCGCGCGACAACAGGATGTTGAGCGAGCCGAACCGCCATGCGAACAACAGCCTGCGCCCGAGCGATGCCACCGGCACGCCGGCCGATCCATCGTACGACGAGTAGACTGCCTCGTCCCCTTCCCCGGCCGGGTAGTCGAACTCGCGCTGCCGGCTTGGCGCGAGAATGAAATCGTTCGAGAGCTCGCCGAAATAGATTTGCGGCCGCGATACCTTGACGTCGATGCGCGACACGGGCGGCAGGTCCTGAATGAACAGCACCGGGAGCCCTTCGGCCGTGACCTGATTCGACGGGCCGAGCGTGATGCCCATGCCGTGCGTGAAGGTGAGATGCTCGTTGATGAACGTCCGTGTCGGGAGCGCGGCGGTGTTCAGCTCCCGGGCGGAGAGCATCACCTGGCGCAGCTCGCCCCCCACGCGGTAGCGGTCGTCGTCGACGGCGACGAAGTCGTAGTAGGTTCGAATCGACTGGATCTGCCCGAACGTCTGGAGCAACGGCTCGCGATCCCACAGCCGCACGTTGGCGATCGTCGCGCGGTTCGCGTCGATGTCCCGCTGTGTCAGCGAGCTCCCGCCCTCGAGGTCTCGCCGCTCGACGGCGCCGAGGCCCCAGGCGGCACGCGTGGCGGCGATGTGGCGGACGATCTGCGGGGCCTCCCGGGTGAGCTCGTTAGGCTGGACGACCAGCCGCTGGAACGACGCCGGATACAGGCGTCCGACCAGAAACGCGAGGGCGACGGATCCGCCCACGACGATCGCCGCCGTCCGCGTGAGGTGACCCGTCCAGCCCCGCCACAACAGGTAGGCGCCGCTGAAGAGCATGAGCGCGCTCACCGCCCACCACGCCGGAAGTCGCGCGTGCAGGTCGGTGTAGTTGGCGCCGACGAGCGAGCCGTGCACTGAATAGAGGAGATGGGGAATCGCGATCAGCGGGATCTGCGCCGCGACGACGACCAGCAGCAGCGCCGCGAGGATCGCGACGTGGCGCCGGGGTCCCGGCTCGAGCCGCACGCGCCACTCGCGCCGCCGAATCGCGCCCCGGATGCTGTAGACCGCCCACACGGCGGCGAGCGTGAGGATCAGCGCGAGGACGGCGTAGCCGAGGATCGCCTCGAGGACCGGCAGGACGAAGACGTAGTACCCGATGTCGCGCCCGAAGACCGGATCGACGCTGCCGAAGGGGGTGCGATAGATGAACTGGAGGAGCGTCCGCCACTCGGTGGCCACGGCGAGCGCGAACAGGAGCGCGAGGACCCCCGACCCCGGAAGCGCGAGCACGTGAACGAACCGCTCGGCGGGGCTCCGCGGCTGCCGGCGCGGCTGGGCCGCCGCACTCACCAGCTCGGTCGTTCGCGAGCGAAGCGCGAACCGCGCGTTGCCATAAAAGACGGCGAACGCGATCGCCGCGGCCAGCGCACCCAGCAGCCACTGGGCGACGATCTTGGTGAAGAACACCCGCTCGAACCCGATCTCGGAGTACCAGAGCCAGTCCGTGACGCGGCGCGCGATCGCGGGCATCACCAGCAGCAGGACGAACCCGGCCACGATACCGACGAGCGCCCATCGCACGCGCCTCGGAAGCGGCTGGTGGGGCGGGCTTACTTCGGTGCCCAGCCCCCGCTGGCCGATCCCCCGAAGGAGCTCGTCGATCGAATCACGATCCCCGGGACGTGGAGGTTCTGTCACGGACCCTGGCCGGTGAGGACCCCTCGAATGTACGTCGATGCGCTACTTTTGCGGATGGCCCAGATCATTCCCGTTACGGACCGCGACGACGTCCTTCCCGAGTACCGGAGCAGCCCCGTTGGGCTGCTCCTCGAGTACCACAACCTCGGGCGCCCCATCGACTCGCCGGTCACGCCGCAGCTCCTCATCGGAATGTGCATGGACAGCCGCAAGTCCCTGCGCATCCCGAACGACTTCGCGTTCGTGCTGCGCACGGCCGGCGCGAACATGCGGGACAACGAGTTCCGCATCTCGTACGCGATCGCCGTCGGCGGAGTGCGCACGATCGTGCTGATCGCGCACACCGACTGTGGAATGGCGCGGCTCACGCAGCGGCGCGAGCAGTTCATACGAGGGCTCATGGACGCCGCGGGCTGGGACGAGGCCCGGGCGATCGCGCACTTCGAGAAGTCCGCTCCGAAGTTCGGGATTCGCGATGAGGTGGAGTTCGTGGTCGGCGAAGCCGCACGGCTGCGGGGAATCTATCCGCGGATCATGGTCGTCCCGCTGCTCTATCGCGTCGAGGATGATCGGCTGTACCAGCTCCGCTCCGAGTGAGGCGGTGCCGGGTAGATCCAGCCCCACTAATTTCGTGTTTCGGATGGCAGGCAGGGGGAACCGCGGATGGCCGCAGAAACCACAAACGTCAAAAGCGTGGACACGGATTGCACGGATTCTCAACGGCGAAAAGGCACGAATACACCAACGGCGAGAGCTTTGGAGCTGCAACAGCCAAACCCGAGAAACCACTTCCCTAAGTCACCGCGAGCTTTACCCGACAGGTTTTCACAAAGGTTTGTCGCTGTTGTCGGTAATCCGTGCCCTTTCGCTGTTGCGAATCCGTGCAATCCGTGTCAACGCTTTTGACGTTTTGCTGTTTCTGCGGCCGTCTGCGGCCACCTGCGGTTCCTCGGCCTGCTATTCCCATCACGGAACCAGTCCACTAGGCTCGCCGACGATCACGCGACCTCCGCCGCGGTGACGCCTACGGTTCCCCGGAAGGGACGCTTCGTCCGTACCCGCCACAGCCAGTAGATCATCGTCACGAGCACCGCCAGCACCGGAAGGGCGAGGAGCGGCATGATGCGGATGGGCTTCGGAATCACTTGCGCCTGCCCAATGAAGAACGACAGCGCCGCGATGAAGAGCGCGAAGCTCATGCGCCACAGGTGCCTGGCCAGACGAGACGCGCCGCGCAACGCGCCGGACCGAATCATTCGCCCATCGCCGGCGCTCCCCAGCAGACCAATGACCCCGAACAGGAAGAACGGGAACGCCGGCATCCCGTCGCGTCCCTTCCCGTCCGGGCTGGCGATCGCCTCGAAGCCGAAGGCGAGGCTCGTCATTCCCACCGCGAGCGCCATCAGCATGAGGCCGATGTCCAGCCCTCTGGTACCGTTCGCCACGGGCCGAACCGTCGTGAGCGACGTGATCACGAGGTAGGACGTCACCAGCGCCGCCGGGATGTTCACCGCCGGAGCCACGTCGCGAACCGCGGCGATCGTCGTACCGGCGACGCACATCGTGAGCATCGCGCACACGAACACCGTTCCGCTTTTCCGATGGAGTGTGGCCCCCTTCGCTGCATAAAGCGCGACGTAGCCGGCGACGAGTCCCAGCCCGCCAGCGACGATGTGCACCACGTACAGGAGTCGCATGGTGATCTCCTACGACCGCATGGTGATTGCCGGGTCGATGCGCGACGCGCGCAGCGCGGGAATCCAGCAGGCAACGATCCCGATCGACGCCATCATCACCGCCACCGCGACGAACGTGACCGGGTCGTGGGGGGCGACTCCAAAAAGCAGCCCTCGAATCACGCGGGCCGCGACGAGCGCGCCGCCGATGCCCAACACGAGGCCGATCGACAGCAGCACGCCTCCTTCCCGCAAGATCATCCGCTGCACGCGGGCGCTGTCCGCCCCCAGACTCATGCGAATGCCAATCTCGTTTGTACGCGCACTCACCGAGAACGCCAACACACCGGCGATTCCCACCGCGGCGATGATCAGGGCGAGGATCCCGAACGACGAGACGAGCACCGCATTCAACCGGCGCGGCGCGACACTCTGATCCTTGATCTGTGCCACGGTCATCACGTCCTCGATCGGAACCGTCGGCGCAATGCGCCGCACGATGCGCATCGCGGCCGGCGCCAGATCCAGAACGTTGCTGTCGGCCCGAATGACCAGGCCGCCGAGGATCGCGAACTCCTGCGCAAAGGGCGCGAACACCACGAGCCGAGGCTGAGCATCAAGCCCCCCGTCCTGTGTGTTTCCGACCACCCCGACGATGGTGCGCCAATCGCCGCTGATGGGTGTGAATCGCAGCACCTCGCCCGTGAACGCGATGCGCTTGCCGAGCGGATTCTCACTGGGGAAGAACCTGTCGGCGAACCGCTGGTTGACGACCACCACCGCGCCGGAGCCAGGCCGATCGGTTTTGGTGAACTCGCGCCCTCGCAGCAGCGGAATCCCCGCCGCGCGGAAGTATTCGGGGCTCGCGGTTCGCAGGTCTGAGTGCGGAACAGCTTCGCCCGCGGCGAGCGGCTGCCCGTCGATTTTGACGTCGAAATCGAGCGGTGTCCTCCGGAGCGGCATGGTGGAGCCGACTCCCACTTCAATGACACCTGGGAGCGCCCGTATATCGCGCCGCATCTGATCGTACAGCTCCTTGTTCACCGCGTCGGTGCCGGGCTCCAGCCGCGCCGGATTCAGCAGCGGCACCGTCATCGTCAGCACTTCCTCGGTGCGGAGCCCGGTGTCCACCTGCGAGAGCCGAATCATCGTGCGGGTGAGCAACCCGGCGCCCGCGAGCAGCACGACCGACACCGCGATCTGCGCGACGACCAGCGCTCGCTGAAGCCGCTGCTTTCTCAGGTTGCCGCTCATCCGCCGCCCGCCCGTCGAGAGCGCACCGAGGGTGCCCTCCTTCGGCAGCGGCGCCGCGAACGAAAGCAACAGCGCCACCGTGATCGACAGCGCGAGCGTGAAACCAAGCGCCACGACGTCGAGCTCGATCTCGTTCGCGCGCGGAGAGTAGCGCTCGGCGAGCGAGGTGAGTAGCGGAACGCCCTCGATCGCGATGATCGCCCCGACGATGGCGCCCAGGCCCGTCAGCACGAGATTCTCGACCAGCAGCAATCGCCGCAGCCGCCGCGTGCCGGCGCCGAGGGCCGCGCGCACCACGAGCTCGTGCTCGCGGCGGATCCCGCGCATGAGTGTGAGGTTGGTGACGTTCGCGGCCGAGATGACCATGACGAACGCGGCCGCGCCCATCAGCAGCAGCAGGGTGAGGCGCGCGCGTTCGCCGAGCGCGTCCTTGAACGGAATGACGGCGACGCGATACCGGGCGGCGGGCTCGTAGGCCGACGTGTGTTCACGCTGCATGCCTGCGTAGACCGCCGCAACCTGGCTTTTCGCCTGCTCCACGGTCGCTCCGGGCGCAAGACGCGCGACGACCTCGGTCATGCGGTGCTCGCGCGCCTCGACCATCTGGGCGCTCAGATGGTGTGGGCTGACCACCATGTTGAGCAGCGCGTCGACACGGTCGGGAAAGAAGGGCGCGGGCTGAAGCACTCCGAT